>CAZJBZ010000049.1:0-17236 GCA_964543975.1 uncultured Spirochaetales bacterium | reverse complement strand
GATCAAAAAAATAACTCTTGTAATACTTGTGGTCCTCATCCCGTTTTCTCTTTTTGGACTTGATAATCGTGTGGAATCGAAAGGAATGACTCTTGAATGGATAGTTCATAACACCTATATCGAAGTAGCGGTTTCGGCCCCAACCGACGGCTGGGTAGCGGTCGGGTTTAAGCCTACAAAGGGGATGATGGACGCCGATATGATCATCGGCTATGTCGAAGACGACGGTACAGTGGTTGTCGTTGATCATTTCGGCAACGGAATTATCGCTCATCGAGCGGACACCGACTTGGGGGGAGAAGACAATATCATAACCAAACACGGTACCGAATCGGACGGAGTAACTGAAATTCGGTTCACGCTCCCCTTAGAGCAGAGTGATCAATACGATGTGGCGCTGGCAGAGGGCGAAACACTGACCGTGCTTCTCGCTTACGGCAATAGGGATAACACGGTCACGAAACACCGGATGCGGACTAAAGTAGAAATTACGCTCTAAATGAAGCTTGTCTTTCCATAGGTCCCTATTTTGCACGAGGCTCGCGGGGAAGAAACGCCTTTTGTATCGTCCGGTCTTGTTGCACTGTGTAGTAAAGAAAGAGCGAGAGTAGCAGAGGGTGGCTGTCGGAAGGAAGTTCCCGGACATACGTGTCGTAGTGAGCTATAAGTCTTATAATGTATTCCAACTTTTCGTGGCTGTAGTTTTCGTACCCCCGCTGATAAGTACGGCGAACACGTTTGCTTGTTAGTTTTACGGCCGTAAATGCTTCCTCCGGTTTATAGTTGTTCTTCAAAAGATGGTGAAGCTGGAGCAGCTTCTTGAATTGCCACAATAGTCCACCGAATATGCTGACCGGTGTGGCCTCACCGGAGAGCTGCAATTTTTGTAGAATGTCCAAAGTCCGTGTAAAATCCAGCTCCGCGACCGCATCGAAGAGGGAAAAGATGTTTTCCTCTTTACTGTGATAAAGGAAGTTCTCAATTTCTTCCTCGCTGATTATCGTGTTCGGTCCGAGAAAACCCGCCAGCCGTTCGCATTCTATTCGTAAATCTTTCGTGTTGTTCTCCACCATATCGAGAATCAGTTCAACCGCTTCGGGTTTAATGGAGATGCCGTATTTTTGAAAAAAGGCGTGTATCCAGCCTGATTTCTGATTGTCGAACATCTCCCAAAAGATTTTCTTGCTGTTTCCGGTTATGGTCTTGGTCAAGCGGGGATCGACTTTCACGCTATCGCTTAACAGGAGCAGTGTGGCTTCGGGTGAGGGCCTTTTGTAGTAATCGATAAGCAGGTTCACATCGTCTTTTTTTTTGATTGTTTCGGTCCCGTAGACCGTCACCAGTTTGTGCGGAGAAAAGAGGGAACCGTTTCTTAATAACGCGATAACACTGCTCATCTCGGTCTCAAAAGGATAGATTTTATGACGTTCCGGTTCTTGACCCGTTTTTTTGGCGATCTGTTCCGCGATCCGGATGATAAAGTCCTCTTTTGCTCCTTGCTCAGGTCCAAGGAGCAGGTAAACGTCGGTTGGTTTAGTCATATTTTCTGAAGATGTACTCCAATTTTCCGAGTATTTGGATGTTTTGCGTATAAATTGGGGGATAAATCGGATTTTCGGCCTTTAGCTTCACTCGGTTTTTTTCTTTGAAAAACCGTTTAAGCGTAACCGCCTCATTGACCATGGCCACCACAATCGCGCCGTTGTTTGCTATATTCTGATGAAGGAAGATAGCGAGATCGCCGTCTAAAATGCCCGCGTCCTGCATACTGTCTCCCTTTACCTGGAGCGCGAAATGTTTACCCTGTTTTAGGGAGTTCCCCGGTAATCTGACCGTTCCCTCGTAGTTCTCTTCCGCGAAAAGAGGAGTGCCGGCAGCGACGTTCCCGATTATGGGTATGGAGATAAACTCCTCCTCTTCCTCGGTATGGATGAGCTCGATGGTTCGGGACCGATTCATGTTGCATCGTATCTGTTCTTTCTTTTCCAAAGCCTTGATATGATCGTACGCTCCTTTCGCGGATATTTTGAAATAACCGGCTATTTCCCGTATTGTGGGAGGATAGCGGTGTTTATCAAGATATTCCCTGATAAAGGAGAGGACTTCAATCTGTCGTTTCGTTAGGTTTTTCATTTTTTTACTTCAATTCCCAATTTTTTCATTTTTCCGTGCAAATTACTGGGATAAATACCTAACGATTCCGCCGTCTTTGATATATTATAATCGTGTTCGTATAGTTTTTGGGATAAAAATTTTCTTTCAAAGAGATCTTTCGCATCCGATAGAGTCATAGTATCAAACTCTTTCAATTCGGTAGACGCCGTTTTCTTTTTTTTCTCGCCCAAATAGTAGGTTACGGTTTCCGGAGAAATGACTTCCTCATCGCTCATAATTGTAATACGTTCGATAAAGTTTTTCAATTCTCGGATATTTCCCGGCCAGAGATACGCTTCCAACTGCTTATATCCTGCATTTGATATCTTCCTCTCGTGGCCGCTGCTGTATTTATACAGGAAATACTCGATAAGCGGTTTCAGGTCCTCGGTCCGCTCTCGAAGCGGCGGTATTTCTATGGGAATGACGTTGAGTCTGAAAAAGAGGTCTTCACGGAACGTCCGCTTTTCGATCTCTTCCTGTAGGTTTTTGTTGGTCGCGGCGATTATCCTAACGTCTACCGTTATTGATGTCTCACTCCCGATTCGTTCGAATTTGAGTTCCTGGATGACTCTCAGCACTTTTGCCTGAGCGCTTAGGGACATATCGGCCACCTCGTCGAGGAAAATCGTCCCCCTGTCGGCAAGTTCGAACTTGCCCTTTCTTCGGGCGACCGCGCCGGTAAACGCACCCTTTTCATGGCCGAACAGTTCACTTTCGATGAGGGTATCAGGGATTGCCGCGCAGTTTACTTCGACAAAAGGACCGCTTTGCCGTAGGCTTTTTCTGTGCACGTCCCTCGCTACAAGCTCTTTTCCGGTGCCGTTTTCACCGGTGATCAATATTCTGGCTTCGGAGGAGGCGCTTTGATCGATTAGTCCCCTTATCTTCTTCATTGCCGGACTTACTCCGATCATTTCATCTTCGACGAAGAGAGACTCTTTGAGCGCCCTGTTCTCCCTCTTTAAGTTCTCCATAGTTAAGGCGTTTTTGACTAAAGTAATGACCTTATCCAATGAAAGGGGCTTTTCCAAAAAGTCGAAGGCACCAAGTTTTACCGCTTTGACCGCCATATCGATACTGCCGTGGCCTGAAATGATGATCACCTCAATTTCAGGATATTTTTCTTTTATCTCCTTCAGGACATCAATGCCTCCCATATTCGGGAGCCAGACGTCGAGAATAACGAGATCGACATTTTCCTCTTCTAAGGACCGTAGTCCGTCTATTCCGTCTTCCGCGGTAACCACCGTATACCGTTCGTCTTCGAGTATCTCCTGAAGAACGGACCGTATGCCCGGCTCATCGTCTATTACTAATATCCTACTCACGAAACCTCCATGGGCAGGTCAATGAAGAATGTTGTGCCGATACCTTTTTCCGATTCAAACCAGATTTGTCCATTATGATCGAAGATGATTCGTTCAACAATGGGAAGCCCCAGTCCGGTACCGTGCTGTTTTGTGGTAAAGTAAGGATTAAAAACTTGATCGTATTCGTCCGGATTTATACCGGTACCGAAGTCCTGGACCTGAATTCTACAGTAACGAAGATTTCCTTTTGTGACAAGGTCGACTCGTACGGCAATGTCCCCTTCCTGGTTCAACGCTTCCAGGCTGTTTTTGAAGAGGTTTGAAAATACTTGGTAAAGCTGTTTTCTGTCGGCCTGCAACTCAATATTTTCGTCGATATCGGAAAAATCGAATCGAATTTGAGGATTGTTTGACGCATAGGTTTCCGCCACCTCCTGAACAAGGACCTTCAGATTCAATGTGTCCGGCTGCGGCGAAGGCAGTCGAGCAAAATCTCTGAACTCTTGAAGAAGTGTGTTAAGGTTCTCCACTTCCCGAATAATCGAAGCGACCGAGCTGTAAAGCGTCTTTTCAAAATCAGAGCTGTCTTTTTCGTATTTTCGCAGCAGCCGCTGCGCCGATAGTTTTATGGGGGTAAGTGGATTTTTAATCTCATGCGCCATCCTCTGGGCGATTTCCTGCCATGCCGAGACTTTTTCAGTCTGCTTTGTTTTTAACCGGGAATGTTCCAATTCGGATACCATTCGGTTGAATGAACGGATTAAGATAGCCAATTCATCGTGAGGTCTGGAGAGAATCCGAATTGAAAAATCGCCGTCCGCGACCTTTTTTGTCGCGTTTTCCAAATTCGTGATTGGCCGCATAATTTCTTCACTCAGGATGAAGCTGACCAGAATTGAAAGCAGCAGGAGGGGAAAGGAAAAGAAGAAGTAGAATATGAGAAGTACAATACGGAATATCGATTGATATTTGTCCAGCTGTTTGAATACAGCCAACGCGCCTGTCAATTGCTCCGCTTTCTTGTCGAAGTCTTTCGGTAGAGTCTTAGAGATGATTACGCTGTACTCACCCCTTCGACCGGAATAGGTGCTTAACGCCCTTAGAATAGTCATGTCGTTGGTTGATTCTTTTGAAAGCAGTCCCTGCTCGGCGGTTTTTATACTTGAATAGGATACTCCGAGTTCTTCATCACCTTCCATAAGGATAATATTACCCTGTTCATTGAACACTTGAATACCGGTTATGGACCTGTCTATGGAATATAGATTTTGGTACACCCGAGAAGGGCGTCGTTCCACATCCTGGAGGACCAAGGTAAGAACGTTGCTTTCGCTTAACGACTTCAGATTTTCTATCTGATTGTTGTGGTATTCGAGGGCGATGTCTACCCCGCCTTCCAACGAGGAGCCGAGTTTGTCGCTGAACCACGATTGTACCGTAGTATCGATAAAACTGAGAGAGAGAATTCCCTGAGGAATCGATGAGAGAAGAGCGATGAAGCTGAAAAAAAGGATCATTCGAATTTTGAGCCGGACCCCCGGATTGCCTCGGGCACGGTCTTTAAACAACCTGACTACATTGAAGATGATGGAACCGAGAAGGAAAATCGGAAGAACGATCGCTAAGGGGATAATCATGAAATTTGAAAGGGTCCGGCCTTCGGCAATATCCTTCAGCATTTGTCCTGAAAAAACAAGAATCAGGGCAATCAGCAGTACGTACAGCAAGACAATACTGATAAGACTGATTGTGGAGGTCCCCTCCTTCTGAAAAGGCTTCATCCCTCTTCCTCCGGTTGTTCCGCCGATGAAAGTTCAAACCGCTCCCAATCGCCGCTCCGCTGCCTCAGTGATAAAAAAGGCGCGAGGATCGTCAAGGGGGGTACCAGTTTCATCGTATTCAAGAGAACACTGCCCAACATATAGTAGTTTTCCGGTTCTCCGTAGCTGTTTTCTACCCTGTAATCTTTAAGCTGCAAAAAACGGGATAGAAACAGCCCTTCCGACGGATAGGCGTGAGACTCGCCTTCCGGTCCGGTAACAACGTACCGGTTGTTAAACAGGTCCCAATGGGCCGTATACGCGGGATGAAACTCCGACACCATTCTGTCGCCGAAGATGGCGAGAACTCCCTCTGCCTTTTTATAGACCCGAATATTAAACGTTATCTCCGCCGTAAACCCCTCCTTCAGCGCTGTAAGGATATCCTCTCTGTCGATGTTATGAAGGGCCAGGGAGAGACGGTATGAGTCTTCAAACTGTTCTATCGTAAATGAGGTCTGCTGCGCGCCGGACGGGACTGCCGAAACGATCAGCAACACTATCGGGAGAATGACTTTTCTCGCAAAAAGGGTCGTTTTATTCCTCTTCAAAACGGTTCTCAAAGAGAGTGGCCAGGGTTTCCACAGCCTCCTGTTCATCATCACCTTCCGCGATAATCTTCAGCTTCGTGTTGTAGCTTGCCCCGAGAGTGATGATTCCCATAATCGATTTCCCATTGATTTTGTCATTGTCACTCTGAAAAAAAATTTTCGAATCAAATTTGTTTGCCGTCTCTACTATCATTGCGGCCGGTCTCGCGTGAATGCCGGCTCTGTTTTTTATGGTTACTTCTCTTTCGACCATGGGCTGTTAAAATACAACGTTGTTTCTAAAATAGGTATTACGGGCATTATCGCTTTCCAACCATTTTATGATGTTTTGGTTGAATTCGTTTGCGGAATAGTAGCCCATTTTACGCAGCCTTTCATTCATGGCCGCGGTTTCAATGATTATTGATATGTTTCGACCCGGTTTTACCGGGATATTGAGATACGGAACATGGACCGACAGCAGTTCCGTGGTCGTTTCCTGGTACCCGATTCTGTCGTATTCTTTGTTAGAATCCCACTCCTCAAGCTGAACGACAAGCTGGACCTGTTTATTGTCTCGAATAGCTCCCACACCGAAAAGGTGCGCAATGTTGATGATTCCCAACCCCCGAATTTCTATATGGTGACCGATGGCTTGATTGGCGCTTGTCCCCATGAGGACGTTTCCATTCACACATTTTATTTCTACCGCGTCGTCGGCGATCAAGCGGTGGCCTCTTTCGATCAATTCGAGAGCAGCTTCGCTCTTTCCCACCCCGCTGTCACCGAGAATCAATATCCCTATGCCGAAAACTTCTACCAACACGCCGTGAACGATCTGTTTGGGAGCGAAGACGTTATTCAGCGCCCAGACTAGGCGCAAGGTAAGATCGGAAGAGGGAAGGTTGGTCTGCAGAATGGGGCACGCCGCCCCTTCCGCTATGCTCTGAAAATCAGGGGTCGGTTCCAGTCCGTGAGAGAAAATGCAACAGGGGACCCGATACTCGAACATCCTTTCCAAGTTTTCCCGTTTCCCTTCATCCTGCAAGGTTTGAATAAAGGCGTGTTCGCCTCGTCCGATAATCTGAATTCTCTGATGGGCAAAATTATCGAAAAAACCGCTTAAAGCCAAGCCGGGGCGGTTTAGCTCCGGCACCCGAATTTCACGGACCAATCCGGACCGACAGCTGAAGCAGACCAAGTCGAGCGCCCTGTGTTCCTTGAGATCGAGGTTTATTAAGTCTAAAACGGTAAAACTCTTCATGGTTTCCTGTCCTGCCGAGTCGGTCGCTATTGATGCTCTTTTATTTTCTCTTTTTCTCGACGCACTTTTTTTTCAATCTTGTCCATCAGTACATCGATCCCTTCGATCATATCGAATTTTGAAACACTGATATGGTGCGAGTAATTCCAACGGAAATTGATATTCACTTCGATTTTATATTCATTCTTCTCTTTGGTCAGAGTGAAAAGGACATCTACAATAAGGTCGCCTGCGTAATCAATCTTGTGGATCTTTTTTTCGATATACTCTTTGGTTTCATCGGTAATGTTAAAATGTACGCTTTTAATGTCGATATTCATGATTTCTCCTCCAGTTATCGATCGTATGAAGACATTATATCCAATTCTTTTCGGTACTTCGCTACGGTTCTTCGAGCGAGATTTATACCGCGCTTTTTTAATGTATCCGCGATTTTCTGATCCGACAACCTATTTTTACTGTCGCTGTTTTCGATGATCTCTTTTATGATCGCTTTTACGCCCTCCTTCGAGTATCGCGACCCGGTAGAACCGGCCCCTGTTATCGAATTTGAAAAAAAGTAACGAAGTTCGAATATTCCCCATTCGGTTTGTATATATTTTGAATTAGCTATCCTGGAAACGGTCGTTTCATGGACCCCCACTTCGTCGGCGATGTCTTTCAAGGTAAGGGGGACCAGCGCCTTCGGTCCTTTGATAAAAAAATCGCGTTGGAATTCCACTATAGCTTTTGCGATTTTCAGAAGGGTCTCATTTCGCTGATTGATGGAACGGATAAACCAACGGGCATCTTTGATGTTCGTATTGACGAAATTCTTTATCTTCGGTTCGGTTTTTTTCTCTTTCTCGTTCAATAGTTGAGTAAAAAACGAGTTGATCCCCAATACCGGAATCTCCTCATCGTTTAAGATAAGAAAAAATTCCCCTTCTTTCATTTTGACCATAAGGTCGGGTATTACATAGGTGGCCGATTCGTTGGAAAAACGACGACCGGGAAGAGGATCTAAGGTTTTTATAAAAGCAACGATCTCTTCCACCTCTTCGTCGGTTACTTTCATCTTCCGTGCAATCTCGTCGGTTTTTCCCTTTTCAAGAAGAGAAAGATGGTTTTCCAGCAATTCCGCCGTTCGGTCCGGGGCCTCGGGTGACTTTTCAGTTTGAACAATTAGAGATTCCTTATAATCTTTGGCGCATGACCCGACCGGTTCGAACCCGTGAATGAGGTCCATCACCCGGTAAAGCGTTTCTCTCTCCTCCCCGCGCGCCAGACTCTCCGGTTCTTCCAGGTGAAACCCGTTGTCGTCAAGATTATGGATCAGCATCATTCCAAATTCGAACCATCGCTTCGGAATAGGTTGTACCCGCAGCTGCAGTTCCAGATGGTCCTGAAGAGATTCGGACCGTGAGAGGGCCCCTTCAATAAATCGCCGTTTCGAATCGCTTGCCGCGTCGTCGAGTCTGCTCGTGTATCCGGGGTCGGAACTGTTTTCAAAATATTCCAACTCTTCGCTTTGTTCCTTCGTCGTTTCATCAAGCGAAACGTCCGGACGTTCCTCAACAATTTCGAGGGCCGGATTTCTCTCCAATTCCTCCTGAATTCTGAACCGCAATTCCTGAATAGGGAGGGCCATCATTTTGATCGACTGATAGAGTTGCGGATTCATTTTCAGTTTTTGTTGCTGCGCAATTATAGGCTTCTGATACTGCACCAGGGCTCTCCGAAGGAATATATTCCTTGTAGTATTAATGATGATTCACCGGCGTCTATTTGTCAATTGTTATTTGAGATTCGTCAGGAGTTCATCGGACCGGTTACATCTGAAAATCGTGGCCTAAGTAGATTTTACGGGCTATTTCATTTTCGAGAAGTTCTCGGGGTTTACCGCCTGCCATGATTTCTCCTAAGTTAATGATATAAGAGCGGTGGGTTATTTCCAAAGTGTCCCTCACATTATGATCGGTAATTAAAATACCAATGCCTTTTTCAGCTAAAACCTCGACAATTCGTTTGATCTCATAAACCGCGATCGGATCGATCCCCGCGAACGGCTCGTCGAGAAGGAGAAATCGCGGGTGTATTGCCAAAGAACGTGCTATTTCGGTCCTTCTCCTCTCTCCACCCGAGAGAGTATAAGCCTTTTGCTTCCTTACATGGTTTATGCCCAACTCTTTCAGCAGAGTTTCCAGCTGGTCCTTTTTTTCGTTTTTGGAGAGATCGCTCCTCGTTTCCAGAATCGCGGAGATATTCTGCTCCACCGTCAATTTGCGAAAGATCGATGCTTCCTGCGGCAGGTAGGAAATGCCGTTTAGGGCCCTTTTATACATAGGCAGATTGGTTATCTCATGTTTATCGAGGTATATTTTCCCTGATGTGGGCGTGATGAACCCCACGATCATATAGAAAACGGTTGTTTTCCCGGCCCCGTTCGGCCCCAGCAGTCCCACAATTTCTCCTTCGTACATTGAGAAGCTCACATCCTGGACCGCGGCCTTTTTACCGAAATATTTCTTTAATCCTTCCACCGAAAGGGTCGTTTTGCCGTTTGTTTTGTCACTCATCCGATTCTTCCTCGCCGGTGGTAACCGTTCCCTGTACCTCACCTTCAAGCCGAATTTCATCGGTCTTGAGGTTGATTATTATCCTCGAAGCTCTGTATTCATCTCCCTTCCATTTGACGAAAGGCATTCCGGAGAGTTCGAGCACCTCCTCGTCCCGTTTGTATCGGGCGAATTCGGACCTGCACGCCATCTCTTCCTGCAGAATTCGCACCCCGATCTGGATTATTGTGAGGTTTTCATCGCCGAAATTCTCCAGAAAGCCCCCTTTCACAACCAATTCGTTCTTTTGATCGACCATTTCGGTATACCCTTCAATCCGGCTGACATCTCTCTCTCGATCGTAAAAAAGTTCGTCACTGGTAAGGATGATTCCTTTTTCCTCGTCGATCACTTCCACAGTGCCGTAACACTGGGCGTACCTGGAGTTTTCTCCGAATAGCTCGATCTCATCGGCTGTAATTATTGTAGTGTCCGAAACGATTGTGGCATTACCCGAAAGCAGGGTCCGCTCTTTCCCCTTTGCAATCACCGTCGACATCCGCTCGGCGGAGAAGGTGAAAGTCTCGGCGGCAAAGAGGGTCCCGGCGACCGCTGCGGCTAAAAGCAGGCTAATCGTTCGTCTTTTCTTCCACATAGGTACCTTCAACGTTTCCACTAAAATCGATTCTTTTCTTTCTAAAATCAGCAATGAAACCTTTTCCCGTCACCGTGGAACCGGCAGTGTCTTGCAGGTAGACCTGTCCCTCCTCTCCTCCCGAGAGGGTTTTCACCTCGCTATTCCACTCCAGATAGCTGCCTCGAATTTCAGCTTCTTCTGTGGAGGAGTAGAACTCAATGTTACCGAACAACTCCGCGTTTTCGGTATCGGTTTGAAACCGCACTTCATCGGCCCATCCTTCGGTAATAATCTCCCCCTCTTCGTTTAGTTCCTGGAACAGAACTGTATACATGATGGTCAAGTTCTTGGAATGATACGCTTCCGCTTTTCCTGCTCGGATGATATAGACCGGCCGGCCGCCGGATACCAAGGTGTGGGTAACGTCGAAAAGAACGGAGTTCGGTATCTCTTCCGAAAGGTTTTCCGCTACCGTTCCTTGCCCATAATCCATGCTGCAGCCGATACAGGCGGACAAAACGATAACGATGATAAAGTATGCAAACGTCATGACCTGAGCTTCTTTCAAAAATTTCAATTATCTCGCCTGTTTTCTAAACTTGCTTTGATAAAGTGCTCAAAAAGCGGATGGGCTTTGACCGGTTTCGATTTAAACTCGGGGTGGAATTGTACGGCTACTCCCCACGGATGACCGGGCCATTCCACCGATTCCACCAAAGCGTGGTCCGGTGTGACCCCGCTTATGATGAGACCCGCATCGGCAAGTTGATTGCGATAGCGGTTGTTTACCTCGTAACGGTGCCTGTGGCGTTCGTATATGATCGGACTGTTGTAGATTTCCCGGATTGTGGTGCCGCTTATCAGGTGGGATTCGCTCCTGCCTAACCGCATGGTACCGCCGTACGCCTTGACGTCGATCTGTTCGGCCAAGAGTGTTATTACCGGATGAGTACAGGAGGGTGAAAACTCCGTGCTGTCGGCGTTCTCTAATCCCAAAATGTTTCGGGCATACTCGACCACCAAAGTCTGGAGGCCTAAACAAATACCGAAATAGGGGATGTTTTGCGCTCTGGCATACTCGACGGTTAGGATCATTCCCTGAATTCCTCGCTGACCGAATCCACCCGGGATAAGAATGCCGTCGATTCCTTCGAAAGTCTCCTCTAAACTTTGTCCTTTCTCCAAGTTTTCCGAATCCACATACACGATTTCCGTTCGCGCGCCGTTTGCGATACCGCCGTGGATAAGGGCCTCATGAATCGATTTATAGGTATCGTTCAATTCGACATACTTTCCCACGAGCGCGATTCGTACTATTTTCTCGGTGCTGTTGTAGATTTCTACGACCTGTTTCCACTGTTCCAAATGTGCTTCTTTCTTTTCTATTGAGAGGCGGTCGAGAACAATCTCATCAAGCTTCTGATTATGGTACATGAGGGGTATCTCATAGATACACGTTTTAACGTCATAGGCGGAGATGACGGCCTCCCCGTCTACGTTGGTAAAGAGGGCGATCTTGTTGCGAAGTCCGTCATCAAGGATGCGTGGGGTCCTGCAGAGCAGTATGTCGGGCTGGATTCCAATTTCCCGCAGAGCTTTTACCGAATGCTGGGTCGGTTTTGTTTTTAGTTCTCCGCCGATCACCTGAGGTATCAAGGTAAGATGAACAAAGAGAACATTCTTTCGTCCCAAATCCGGAATAAACTGCCGCGCGGCTTCGAGGAAGGGAACCGATTCGATGTCACCCACCGTTCCCCCGATTTCCGTTATGATAACATCCATATCCTCCTGTTCTCCGATTTGTATGATGCGCCGTTTTATCTCATCGGTAATGTGAGGGATAACCTGGACGGTGCGGCCGAGGAAACGGCCTTCACGCTCTTTTTTGATTACTTCTTGGTATACTTGTCCGGTGGTAATGGAGTTGATTTGACTGAGAGGGGAAGAGGTGAACCGTTCATAGTTGCCCAAGTCGAGATCGGTTTCCGCTCCATCGTCGGTAACGTATACCTCGCCGTGCTGATAGGGGCTCATCGTTCCCGCGTCAACATTGATATAGGGATCGATTTTTATCATTACCACGTTGAGACCGCGGCTTTCCAACAATGTACCGAGGGATGCCGCGGCAATACCCTTCCCGAGACTGGAACAAACACCACCTGTGACAAAGATATATTTATTCATTTCCTTCGGATTATAAATGAACTTTAGTACAGTTGCAATGAACGATCGGCCTTACATAAGAAATTGCTTAAGCTGGTCTTCTTTGAGAAAAAGGACCTCGGAAGAGAGGTCGTCTACGTTGTTTAGCAGGAATTTATCGGCCGAATCGTTGAGGATCAACTCTTTTTTACAATAAATTGACGCGTCGCTGCGGAGCGCCAGAGCTATACCGTCACTCGGTCGAACATCGATCTGATACCGAGTAAACCCTCTTTTATAGTGTAGTCTGCAAAAATAGCGGTCTTCAATTTTGGAGTAAATTTCCACTCGATCGATTTTGAAATGATGTTTTTGTATGAAGAGACTGAACAGATCGTGGGTCAAGGGTCGGGGGGGATGTATTCCTTCCAATTCGGTAATAATGGCGCTTGCTTCGAAAGGTCCGATCCAGATCGGAAGAACGGTGCCGTTTTCTTTTGATTGGAGCATCAGGATCGGTAAACGGCTCTTTTGGTCAAGTGCCACACCTTTGATCGTTACTTCTATTTGATCATCTTGCATAGCTATTTTTAATATAGCACATAAGGGAGGTAATCGCAGTCTAAATTGATATATTGACACTAAAAAGGTAAACAAATAAACTTTCCTTTAGAACAGAACACTATATCTCCATTGTGAGCGAGGTTCAGGTATTCTTAACCGTTTACTCTAAGCATGAACAGTTTTTTAAACGATCGTGATTTTGAAAGTTTTCGCACGCTCATCTATAATGAGAGCGGAATCCACTTCTCCGATTCCAACAGATCAATCCTTGAAAGCAGGCTGAAAGAACGTCTTAAAAAGGCGAATCTAGAGAGTATCACGGACTACTATTCACTCATAAAACAGAATAACAGCGAATTGAAGATTTTACTTGATAGTGTAACGACGAATCTAACTCGATTCTTCCGGAATACAGCACATTTTAAGACCTTCGAGTATTTTGTCGCACCACATCTAATCGAGCATAAAAAGAAAACGGCAGGCGGCAAAACATTTCGTATTTGGAGTGCGGGATGTTCCACCGGCGAAGAGGCCTACTCCGTGGCCATTGTTCTGAAAGAGATTCTTCCTCCCGGTTTTTCTACCGAAATAGTAGCTTCGGACCTCAGTCTGAAATCTCTCATGACTGCGAAGGAGGGCTTCTATCCGGAAACGAGGATGAACGGGGTGCCTGAGAAGTATCTTGCTAAGTATTTTGAAAAAAAAGGGAACGGCTATCAGGTTAAAGAAGAAATTAAAAAACTCATCACTTTCGACTATCATAATCTGAAACATGACAGCGGACTGCGTGAGCTTGATATTGTTTTTTGCAGAAATGTCATAATCTACTTTGATGAGGCGGCTCAGAAAGCGGTTATCGATCAATTCTGGCGTGCGATGAATAATCATTCTTTTCTCTTT
Source organism: uncultured Spirochaetales bacterium (assembly GCA_964543975.1). Classification (GTDB taxonomy): domain Bacteria; phylum Spirochaetota; class Spirochaetia; order SPDA01; family CAZJBZ01; genus CAZJBZ01. Next base: position 3,375 of record CAZJBZ010000049.1, on the reverse strand, counting down.
ATCGGACATTCGGAATCACTTTTCGGAATGAAGACCCAGTTCGAATTTCTGAAAACCGATTGGGCCGTCATCTATAAAAAATTCATCGAATAGACGGAGAAGGTAATTGCCATATCTTCTGATTTTGTATGAAGCTGAAGAGGTAAATAAAGATGGGTCGGCATAAAATATCCGTACTGATTGTTGACGATTCCGCGTTAATGCGAAATCTTGTGGGAAAAGTAATCGAGTCTGATCGGGAATTGGAAATAGCGGACAGAGCGATGAACGGCAAGTTCGCCTTGGATAAAATTCCCAAGTGCACTCCGGATGTAATCGTTCTCGACCTTGAAATGCCGGAGATGAACGGTATTCAATTCTTAAAAGAACGGAAAAGAAGGGGAATCGATATTCCTGTCGTGATACTTTCCTCATTGGCAAGCAAGGGAGCAAAGATCACAATGGAGGCGCTCGCTTTAGGGGCTTCGGATTTTATTTTAAAACCGTCGGGATCGGTCTCTCAAGATATTCATAAAGTCGGTGACCAGCTTATCGAAATGATCAAAATCTACGGCGGTAATTACAAATTCAGACAGAAGCCCGCCTTAGAGCAGAAGCGGGAAATCGAGAAGGAGAAACCGGCAATTATCGCGACGGAATATGCCGCTTCCTCCCACGTCGATATTCCTGAAGTCTTGACAAAAAAAACGGTTGCGGAAAAAAGGCACGAACGGGTAGAAGTAATAGCGATCGGTATCTCTACCGGTGGACCGAACGCTCTGCGGGACGTCTTTTCGGTAATCGACAAGACCCTTCCTCTTCCCGTCGTAGTGGTACAGCATATGCCGGCCGGTTTTACGGGAGAATTTTCGCGCAGTTTAGATCGGGTCTGTCCGCTGGAAGTAAAAGAGGCGGAGGACGGAGATATCCTTCGGCCGGGAAGAATTCTTATTGCTCCGGGGAATTACCACATGGAGATAAGGAAAAAGTCCGACGGAACAGCGGTTTCCCTCCTTTCCACCGATCCGGTCAACGGCCACAGGCCGTCCGTGGACGTATTGTTCCATTCGATCGCCAAAACCTACGGCGGAAAAGCGATGGCCGTCATCATGACCGGAATGGGGAAAGACGGGGTCCGCGGAATCGGCGCGATTAAGAGTCTAGGCGGTATTACGATCGGGCAGGATAAAGAGACGAGTATTGTCTACGGTATGCCGAAAGTCGCAATTGAGAGCGGATTCATCGAACATATTGTCCCGCTGCCGAAAATTGCCGAAACAATTAGCCGTCTGGTGATGAAAGATCGGTAGAACTCTCACTTTGGAGATCGGCCTGTCCGATACCCCCCCGATCTGCCGAGTTAACAAAGACGATTTCGGGATACTCTCCCCCTTTTTGGATTTTTTTTACAAGAAAAGTAACGCCGAAACCGAGCCCCATTCCTGCTGTTCCGAAAAGCACCTTTATTCCCTCACTGGAAACCTGAAAGAGATGCACGCTGAGCAAATAGAATGCCGCGAATAAGAGTAACGGGAGCATGAGTGCCATAAATCCTGCCAGGATCGTCTTCCCTGTGGGCAAGTCCGCGACTACGGAGTCTCCGATTTGAAGACTGAATTCGTGACTGTTTCGGGCGGTGAAAACCCGTTCCTTGACGGAACAGAATGTGCTGCCGCAGCTTTCGCACTCTTCACGAGGTTCAAATTTCAGTATTACCAGGTCTTTCTCTATTCTTACTACCGTTCCTTGTTCCGTCATCTTCACTCACTTCGCACAGGAATTCTAGATGTGAACTAAATTAACCGTAAAAGGTAATAAGGACCGCCGATTTGATGACGATCTTTCCTCCACAGAAGTCTTTTGTAAGGGTGCTCATCAAATTGACGGTCCATTTCCAATACAATCGTTCACATCTAGAATTCCCACAGCTTACTTTTGGAATTGCTCCACTTCGCAGCTTCTACGGATACGTTCAATATGGACCGTTTCACCGCTTTTTGTAATTTCCAACAAAACGGCTTGAAGTTCAAGTCCTTTCCATACTTCCCGCGACCTCTCGGGTATTTGGGTAAGGTACTTGCCGATTTCCACCTCCGGTTCTAAACCGGCGACCGAGTCGAAGCTGCCGGTCCGCCCTGTATCACAGATAACTCCCGTTCCTCCGGGACGAATGTTTTCATCGGCGGTCTGCGTTTTAAAGTGGGTCCCCATGACCGCCGAAACCTGCCCTTCCAAATAGTGAAACATGGTGTACTTCTCGGCGGTGGTTGCCGCGTGAAAATCGACGACGATGATGTTTGTCTCTTGTTTTATTCGTGAAATAAGATCGGGTAAAAGGTGGAAAGGATTTGCCAAGTGAACACGTTGAAAACCCGACTGTCCCAAGATATTGATGATACCTATTTTAAAACCGCTCATTTCATAGATCCACCAGCCGCGGCCCGGTGTCCCTTTGGGATAGTTCGCGGGACGAAGCATGTATGGGGCTTTCGGTATGTGGGTGACCATGTCCTTTTTGTAAAAGATGCATTCACCCGAGGTGATGGCGTTTATTCCTAACTTATGAAGATAGATAGCGTGGTTTTTCCCGATGCCGTATCCGCCGGTAGCACCCTCTCCGTTTGCCATAACAAAGTCGAGTTGTTTTTCCTCTATCAGCTGGGGAAGGAGATGTTTTATGCAGTATACCCCGGCTTTTCCAACGATCTCACCGAGGCACAAGATTTTAACCGTATCCATGGTTCTTTCGTCGTTAGAGTATCAGAAAGAATACGGGCAAAACAACCCTATTCTCGGTCATTCTTGTGCTCATTGTGTTTTTTTGACACAGAGCAGCCGGAAAACGGGAAAAGGGAGAAGAAACCGAGGGACAGGAGAGTGATTCCCACCCCTTTTAAATAGTGGTTTTTTGCGTTTGCCGTGTGCAATACCTTAAATTCTTATCATTGCCGGCCTTGAAAAGGCATCATACTTTGGAATTTCCACTGGAAATGTTGTTTTTGGCATGAAAATTGCAAATTAATAAGAAAGCCATTCGCCGAAATCAGGGGATGGTTTTGTGACCGCCTCGTATGAGGGGTCGAAAATCTTTCGAAAGAAGGAGTAACGTATGAAGGACAAAATTGTTATCGACATCGGCAGGATCATGGACGAAGTGTTCGACGCGGCACAATCGCTCGGACAAAACATGAAAGAGGAGTTTCGTGAGAAATCTCACTGGCCCTTTGGATGGGATGAGACCGTAGATTTCTATCCTACCTACTCGTATCCGCCGTCTAATGTGTACATGATGACGGACAAGACCCTCGTCTTCGAGTTCGCCTTGGCAGGGTTCAAAGAAGAGACCAACAGTGGCAACCGGGTGTTAATAACACGTTTCAGCATAGTTGTTCTCCA
>CAZJBZ010000048.1:0-17247 GCA_964543975.1 uncultured Spirochaetales bacterium | reverse complement strand
ACAAACGGGAACTGAGAGGTTGAACCGTTTCCCGTGGTAAAGAAAATAATATTACTCCCCGCCGCGGCTTGACCCCCGATACTCTCCAAATCGTTACCTGGACTGTTCATGAAGTAGTAGCCCGGTTCCTTCATCAATTCCGCGTAATCGATGACATAATCCAAAAAGATGTCGGGATGTTTTTTCATCGCCGCACCTAAGGATTTTAGATAAATGTTGGTCAAGCCGCGGCGGATATTACCGCTGGAGGGGTTTGATCTGCCTGAAACATTATGCCACGAGGCCCGTTCCTCATACCACTGCTGCATGGCCAGAAACTTTTCCGCTGTTTCTCTCGAACGCACCTTGGAAACGACTAACTGCTCGGCCCCCAACAGCTCGAGGGTCTCCCCCAAATTCGCGCAGCCTCCTGCCCGGACAACATGTTTCGACACTAAACCCAAAAGCGGATTCGCGGTAATACCGGAAAACGCATCCGACCCGCCGCACTGTAAGGCGACCTTTAATTCCGATACCGGTAAAGACATCCGTTCTACTGAATTGACCTCATTGAGGAAACCGGTTATAAGCCGTTTTCCCTCTTCCAGTGCCTCATCGTATTTCTCAATCGAAAGGAAATGGTGAGGAACTTTCCTAAGAGGATAGTCCGCCTGTTCCATGAAATTTTTGATAGAATGATTAGAAACCGCATCGGCGCCGTAATCCGCGATAACAGCCCCTCCGATATTTGGATGAACAATAAACCCGGCCAATGCTCGAAGAGTGAAAGAGGCATTGTTTTTGTTGATTCCTTCGGTATGCGCGATGGGAACAATACCGTCAATATTGGGTAAATCGGAAGTAAGATGTGAGCATCGTACAGCAAGTTCCCGGACGAAACCGGCTGTCGATGCCGTTGCGGCAATGACTGCAATATAATTCCGAGTACCGCTGCCTCTCTCGTCTCTTCGATAGCCTTTGAAACTTTCCTGACTCCTCACGACACTGTTCCGACCGGTTTCGATCTCTTTTAAATTAAAATGAGGAATTTCGTCATTAAAGTTCGGCGAACACCGTTCAAACCGTTTATCGTCGGTGGCGAGGAATTCAACGGTTTTCTTATTCCGAAGCCACTCTCCGGCCGATATTGGTCTCACTGCTTTACCGAACGGCATTCCCCATGATAAGAGATACTCGCCTGTATCGATCGATTGAACGGCAAAACGGTGACCTTCCAATACATCACACCTAATAGAGAGGGTCTTACCGCCATAAGAAATTCGGGTCCCTTCGAGTAATTCTCTCATCGCGACCGCTCCATTATCCCGAGGATGAGGTAATCTGGCTACATCATGAAAATCGTAGATAGTCAAGCCTCTTTCAAAACAGTGGTTTGTGGTAATTGCAAAAATTACAATTATTTATATTATAAGCATTTTATTTTTTCAACAAGGCTAAAATGGTGATTTTTGCATTTACCTTAGTCGACATGGGTTTTCGTTCACTTCCTTCTCAGACGAAAATTAACCAACGTATGTCAAAGCAAAATAGACTGTCGCGGTCACGGTAATAATACTACAAATTGTAGAAAGAAAAACTGCCTGCGAGGCAAAATCGGGCCTATTATCCAGTTCGATGGCAATGAGTGCCGTATTGACGGCGGTCGGCATGCTTGAAGAAATCAACAGGACTTGCGCGACAATACCGGAAAGACCAAACAGAAGAATCAACAGATAGGCGATAACAGGAGCAGCCACAAGCCTGCAGACGGCTGAAAGGACGACATCGGTTATATCTTTTACCAGTTCCACATTCGCCAGTTGTGCTCCAAGTGAAAACAGGGCCATAGGGACCAACGCGCCGCCTATTTTTTCCAAGGGGACCCAAATCGGTTCCCAAATATCGATGTGCAGTCCTCGAAGCAGCAGTCCCAACACAATCGCATAGATCATAGGATAACGGAGGGTTCGTGCCAATGCCGTTTTCCAGTGTGTCTTGCCGCGAGAGACGAGGAAAATGCCTAACGTAAAATTAAAAATATTTTGTGTGGTTATGACGATAACCTGAACGGCGGTAGCGAAAGGATTAGAATTGAAGACCAACTCTATGACCGGCAATCCATTTATGCGGTCGGGTTTTACCGTAAGAGCCCCGGCATATCTTTCCTTTCCTGGAACTCTTGTCTCCTTTACCCATGCTGTCCTCCTCACATAATGTTAAGCTTTGCCGATTCCGGCAGCCGTCATCAGTTTATCCGGAGTTACAACAGATCCGAATTGTTCCTTTAAACGAAGCAATTCCTTTTCCTGTGCGTCATATATCTCGAATAACCTGTGCGGCAAGTTTTTCTCTTTGCTGTATGCTTCCTTTTGAAGATCTATTCGAGCAATAATGTTATCAATATAAAATGAAAACTGCATATCGTACAGCTCCCGCGGATAATCTTTATCGATTTCCTGATTAAATATCTTCCGCAGATCTTCATACAAGGGTATGAAACCAATCGGCGTATCTATGGCCTCAACTTCACTGTACACTCGTCTTTCCAGCCAACTCAACCAAGCGAGAACATCCTGTTTTTCGCCGCACAGTCCGCTACCGCTGCCGCCTCTTGCTTCGCGGGTAAGAAAATAATTTAAACCGGCGATAATCGGCCGATGGTTTGCATCGATTTGTTGACTGTTAAAAAATTGAAATTGCGCTTCCATATAATCGCTTAGCGGTCCCGCGATAAACGGTTCATTCGCCCATGGCTGCCGCCTGACACCTTTCGCTCCCACTTCGGTCGCTGTCGCGGCAGAAACAATGGAAGCCCCTAAAACAACCCCCTCATCCGGCGTTTTTGCTATCCAGACCGGAGGCATTGTATCACTGTCCCTTCCGCTGTAGGTGATGATTCTAATCGGCGCGCCTTCCGCGCTTTCACCTATTGTACTATTGTAATTTTCAATCGCCTCGTTTGCAACCGTACAGCGGGCGTTTGGATGGGAGAGGGGGACCCCTTTCCCTTCGGCATCTTTTTTCCCTTTCCACCATTCACCCTGAAAATTATAACCTTTCTCCGGGTGGTCCTCTCCATTTCCCATCCAGTGCGGAACATCGTTTTCATCGATCAAAACGTTCGACCAGATGACTTCGGTCTTTTCTTTTCTCAGACATTCCATAAGATGGGGATCGCCGCACCGGTTAACGTCCTGAACAATCCCGAAAATACCTTTTTCAGGATTTATTCCCCGGATGGTCCCGTCCCGTGCAATCCAAAGCTGTGCCAGATCATCCCCAATGAAGCCGGAACCCACCATTGCTGTTGTTGTTTTTCCACAACCGCTCGGTGCGGCACCGGCAAAGAAAGTAATTCGGCCGCCCGGACCATGAAGACCCGTGATAAACATGTGTTCGGACAGTTCTTTACCTTTTTTGCGGTATGTTGCCAAATCAACGGCGAACCTGTGATTACCTTTCTTCAAGAGTAGAGTATTTCCCGCGTATGTACACAACATACTAAATGTCGTTAACCAGGACCTGTCCATAAACACGCGAGCGTTCGGTAGATCTTCGGGTCTGTTCTCTCCTGCACTATGCACATTAGTGAAAAAATACCCCACCCTTTCCGCTTCACTATCGAATTGCGAGAATACATTCCTATAAAGAATATTTGCACTATGCATAACATATGCTGAACTGGTTATCTCTAAAGCCGGAATAGCGGCTTCCGCGCCAATCGGTCCACGATTGAAAAACCCCACCAGCATCTGTTTTCCCGTCATGATTCCAACCATGTGTTTTCTAATATAATCAAGGGCATCGCTTCGCGGCATTTTTCCGGCTAAAAGGCTCGTTTCTTCATCTTCATTCACGATATAAAAAGTACGATCGATTATCCGCGCCTGTTCCTCCGGTAGATCGAAGTGGATAGTGTGGTCTTTTAACGCAAGCTCCCTTTCTTCACCCTTTACAAGACTGAGTTTTTTCACATAGGTACAATCGTCTTCCGAACCTGTATTAATAAAAACGGTATCCGGTTTGCACATCGCAATAGAATTGGCAATCTTTAAAATGGCCTCTTCATTCTTTATTTTATGTAATTTACTTCGATTATCCGCGTCCAATTTTTGAGCGAATATCTCATCTGCCTTGGCGAGTGAAGAGACACCTCCCACCTTCGACAAAATATCTACACCTTTTTTCAATTCCAACACAACTGCTCCTTTTTGAGTAACCATTCGAAGACCATTCTTATTTAATTGCAACCAAAATCATGATAATGAAAAATAAATGGAACAGTCAAGAATACCAATTGACAATGCGGATTACCGGCTGAAGCTTACAACCACTAACGTGAGGCAAATTCCCCATTTTGTAGGAAGCTCAATGGATCATGTTTTTTTTATACTTTAAGGAGAGGACCCGGCGGAGTCCTTTGTCTATCTCCTCTTCACTGATATCGCCTTTTTTCACCATGGTCATCACTGTCTCTCTCAATTCCAAGACATCAAATCGAGAATCGATGAGTATGAGATCGATGCCCGCCTTAAAACACTGCTTTAAGGCGGTTTCCGTATTAAACTCTTTGGTAAGCGCTCCCATCGAGAAGGCATCCGTCATCACGACACCTTGAAAACCTAACTGCTTTCTTAGAATTTGATCGATGAAAATCGGAGATAAGGTAGCCGGATAGGTGCTGTCGATTTTTGGATAGAGAATGTGAGCAGTCATTATCGCTTCCACACCATTATCGATAGCCGCCTTAAAAGGGACTAAATCTTTTTTCACCATCTGTTCCAAAGAGAGGTCGACCACAGGCAAACTGGAGTGAGAGTCGATTCTGGTGACCCCGTGCCCGGGAAAATGTTTGGCTACAGGAATAACACCGGCCGCTTGAGTACCCTCAATATATGCAATGCCTAATCTGGAAACCATGGCGGGATTGTTTCCAATCGAACGGTCTCCGATTATGGAATCGTCCGGTTTGTCGTAGAGATCGAGTACCGGAGCAAGATTCATATTACATCCCGCTTCTAAGATTTCCACTCCGGTAATATAGCCGACAGCGCGGGCGATAGTAGTGTCTCTATATTTTCCCCAGTGATAGGCTGCTGGAAACTGTACCATCGAAGGATAACGGAACGCCGCTACCCGACCACCTTCTTGATCCACCGCAATGAAAAGATCTAAGGAAGGGCGCTGTTTTTTAGATATCTCTTGTAAGGTTTCGGTGATTTTTGAAAACTCTTCCAAACTTTCAAAATTTCGTCTTTTATAGAGGATAAAACCGGCGACATTTCCTTCTGAAATAAGTTTTTTGGTCTTTTCATTGATTTCATTGTTCGGAATATAAGCAATAAAACGTTGGCCGATTTTTTGAGATAGCGACAGTGAATCGATAAGCCTCTCTACGTGGTCGATATACTTGACCGTGGTCTTGGGTCCTATCCGTTCCGTTTTTAACTCTTTTTCACGATCTTTTTCGGTGTATTTATTGTTCCGGACCTCTTCCTGGACCGTTTTATGTTCTTGTTTTTCGGTCCCTTCGACTTTACCCTCGCTCCGTACGTCAGGAATGCTCTTGCAGCCGGAGAGAATGAAAAGACCTATCGCTATTAAAAAAAATATTTTCTTATTATTCATTCTACAATGAGCCTCATTCAAAACAGGGCATGTGGCAATTGTAAAAAATCGATTCTATAAACCGGTGATCGTCATCAAATTCTTGACTACAATTAAAAAGTTGTCAAGAGAGACATCTGCAATTTTTAGCAACGTCTTGAATAGTTTATCAATACGGCCGCGGTACAGGTCCCTATCCGGGACGCACCCGCCTCGACCAAAGCTTCCGCTTCGGCCAAACTACTGATTTTACCCGCGGCTTTGACTTTTATTGACGGGTCGATCAATCCTCGTATCTTCGTTACGACCTCCGGTTGGGCTGTTTGTTGGAAAAACCCGGTAGATGTCTGAAAAAAGTGCAGACCGATATCTTCAACCGTGCGACAAGCTAATAGAATTTCATCGTCGGTAAGAAGAGAAGTTTCAACAACCACCTTTACGATTGTTTTTTGTCTGACGGAACGAAAGACGGCTCTCATATCTTCTATGACCGTCTTCATGTTTCCCGACTTCAAGGCACCAATATTCATCACCACATCTATCTCATCGGCACCGTTTCCGACGGCGGCCCTTGTTTCGAACGCTTTCGATCTGCGCTCCATTGCTCCCAAGGGGAAGTCGATTACGGAAACCACCTTCACCCCTGAACCGCCCAATTTTTTCGCGCACAGTTCAACCCAGCATGAGTTGACGCATACCGAATAAAATTGATAGTGGAGCGCGTCTTCACAGAGTTTTTCTACCATCTCTCCACTCGCATCAGCCTGCAGCAGAGTATGGTCTATAAAGCGATTAAGCGAGAGTGACGAAATCTGACGCGATTCTGACTCGCGCTGCCGGTCCTCACGTGGTCCATCCACGCCGGAGGGAAAAAGTCCCTTCTGAACGTTTCCTGAAAAGGAAGAACCCCCTTGAGGTTCGACGGCTGAATCGATGGTTGTGGCCGTCCGCTTAGCATCATTTGATCGGACATCCAACCGCCTTAAAACAGCTTCCGTTAATTTTTCTACCAATTCCGCGTGGTCCATTACTTCTATTCCTTATACAATTCTATCCGATCAATTATCCCGACAATCACACTCCGTACCGCGCCCATCGGATCCTCTGCAATCATTCGTGCCGAGTTTCCCTCCTCTAAAAGGAGGACCGTGTCCCCTATCCCGGCTTGAACGGTATCCAGCGCAACGGCGGTTGATCCGCTCGGTTTCCCTTCCGGTGTCACCGGTTCCACGATAAGCAGTTTGTATCCTTCCAGAATGGGGTGTTTCATGGTAGAGACGACATTTCCTATAACGTTACCGATGATCATGGTCTATTTCGTTCCTTTTTCTCTATGAGTATGATCGATAATCCCCATTATGGTCGCATCCGCGGGATTAAACCACTCTCTCAGCGCCAAGGCCGCCTCCCTTCCGCCTTCATAGATGACCGTATCTCCCACGCCCGCCTGGACCACGTCACAGGCGGCAATCGGATCTCCGGACGGTTTATCCTCCTCATCCAGCGGCTGCAATAGTAACAGTTTCACTCCCTCCAAGGATTCAACCTTCTGTGTACTGACTACCGTTCCAATTACTCTGCCTCTTTTCATTCGTCTTTTCTCCGCGCTTCCTTCTATAGGCACTACGCCGCCAATCAAACAATCCGGAAATAATCGATGAGTGAACAGCGCCTCTCTCTCGTAAAGGTTTGGGCACGGGTGAATCCTTCGCCCGTGGGACTTGCTATGGTAAAGGAAGTAAAACCGGCCCCTCCCGCGGCCATACCGTTAAAATTGGAGCCGTTTTTTACAAAGAGAGAGCAGTTCATAACTTTAGCCATTCTTGACAACTTCTCGATATTTTTTGAATGCATTGACGCGGTATGTCGGAATCCGTGCTCACACTCTGCGGCGAAATCGATCGCCTCATCGACATTATTCATCCGTACCATCGGTATAACAGGCATCAACTGTTCGGTCCGGACGAGAGGATGATCGGCGTCTACTTCCGCGAAAAGAATTTTTGTATTCTCGGGCACGGTAATTCCGATTGTCTTCCGGGCGATGACGGAAGCGTCTCTGCCCACATACTCTTTATTAGGGACCCCTTCATGCCCCCTCTTGCCGGGATCGGTTAGTACTTGTTTCGTCAGTTTTTCTATCTGCTCCGGCGTTAACTGAAAGCCGCCGAATCTTTTCATTTCAACAGCCAAACCGTTTGCAACTGTTTTTTCAACGATAATCTCTTTTTCACAGATACAGATGATGTTATTGTCAAATCCCGCGCCCGCGACAATATCCCGGGCCGCTTTCGTTATATCGGCGGTCTCATCCACGACTACCGGCGGATTACCCGGACCTGCCGCGATTACCTTTTTCTGTCGTTTCATGGCTTCGCGAACAACCCCGGGACCTCCCGTCACCACCAAAAGATCGATTGCTCGATGGTCCATCATGTATTGCGCCGCTTCAATCGAGGGATTATTTATTGTTGTTATTATATTTTCCGGACCGCCGGCTTCGATCATCGCCCTATTAAGCAGGGACACCGTACGGTGTGATACCAGTTTCGCTCCCGGGTGAGGCGCGAATACCACGCTGTTTCCTCCGGCTATCATGCCGATGGCATTGCATATAATCGTCTCCGTCGGGTTTGTACTGGGGGTTATTGCTCCGATTACCCCGTAAGGGGCATGCTCAACGAGCGTTAAACCGTGGTCGTCGGAAAAAGATTGGGGTACAAGATCTTCAATGCCCGGTGTCATGGCAGCGGCTAAAATATTTTTCTTTATTTTGTCTTCGACTCTCCCAAAACCGGTCTCTTCAACTGCCGCCGAGGCGAGTCTCCGCGCCTCCTTAGGGACGATCTCTCGAACGGCACGAATCATTTTTCTTCGTTGCTCTAAGGTACACGACATAAGAGCTGCGTGTGATGTGCCCGCGGCTTTTATCGCTTCATCCATTCCTGAAAAAATCCCACAAGGTAAAAATTCCGAGGAGGAAACAGAGGTCTTTGTACCGATTTCGATATTTCGGAGGACCTCTTCTATTATCTTTTTTATTTCCTGTTCATCCATTCGCATAGTATCATCCTCCGCGTATCGCTATAAGACAAAAGGCATGATGTCGGGATCGGCCTGCGGGATGATGATCTGATTGCATAACAATCCCTTTTCCTGCACATAGTTTGCCGCGGCTTCCATTGATATCTGTACGTTGTGGTATCTTCCGATCATTTTTACGTAGGATTTACCACCCATGCCGGTTGCAAGCCGTATTTCGGGCAGTTCGACATCCGACTTCTTTGCGGCGATATCCGCAGCTTCGAGAGCGGCCGCGATTGAAAATGTTTCCAACACCCCTACAGCCTCCCACATCGTCGTTTCCACCGTACCCAGTATCGCCGGAATAACCTGGTTATGCAGATTAGGAAGAAAAAGTTCATCCATGAGAAAACCGGCCGCAGTCTCCCGCCCCGCGGCAAGTGATGCTTCCACCGCCGCGACTTCTCCGGTTATAACGATATAAAATTTACCCGGACAAATGGTTTTCGCGTCGATGATTCGCACCACGGCGGCCTTGACCATAGAGTCCATAGCTTTTATTCCGGCCGCTATGCTTGTTAATTCCAGTACTCCAAGGACCGTCACATCCATCAAAACAATCCTACGATAACAACAGGAACCGCAGGACCGCTGCCCTCCTCAACACCTATTTCAGAAATTGTTTCTGATAATCTACTTGCGGTAAACAACCGTTCCCTCTTCTTCGATCGTATCGATAATTCCGATGATGACGGCATCGATCGGCTTTTGATAGGTTTCCTTCATCTGCCGTGCCGAACTACCCTGAGATATCAACACCCGTTCACCTCTTCCGGCATCAACCGCGTCCAAGGCAACAACGTAATCGGCGGTAAGAACGCCCCGATGAGAACAGATTTGAACTAAAAGCATTCGGGCCCCGGCAATAGTATCGCTTCGTACGGTACTTACTACGGTGCCCACTACCTCTCCGAATATCATCCGACTACGCTCTGTCTTTATGAAAGACCGTTTTACCATTAATTTCGATTATATCGACAATCGCGGTGATGGTGGCATCGCTGGGTCGACCCTCGGTAACTTCAGTCATTCGGGAAGAGCTGCCGGACACATAGAAGACCACCTCTCCGGCTCCGGCACCAACGCTGTCCATTGCAACAACATACTCTTTTTTACCCTCAAGAGTTTTAGCGTCTATCTTTTCCACGAGGAGAAATTTGATGCCTTCTATTTTCGGTTCTTTTCGTGTCGAAACAACATTCCCGATGACTTTTGCCAGTACCATCCTCTGCTATTTTCCCTTCTTTATCGCTCTTCCCAACGGTAAAACTGAATCGACATTATCATGAGGTCTGGGAATGATGTGGACACTAACAACTTCTCCGACACGTTCCGCGGCTCTCCCGCCGGCATCAAGTGCCGCTCTCACCGCGGCGACATCACCCCGAACCACGGCGGTGACATATCCACCCCCCGTATTGACCCAGTCCGTCAATTCGACTTTCGCGGCTTTCACCATTGCATCCGATGCTTCAACCATCGCCGCGAAACTTTTTGTTTCTATCATTCCGAGTGCGTTTTCAAACACATCTGCCATGTAGCATTCCTCCTTCAATTATTCTTCACGTCCGGAGGCCACTCTTCCGCCTAAGGACCGTAACCGTGTCTCGACTATCTCTTTACTGACAAGCACTTCCGCCTCGTCACCCGCTATGTAGATTCGACCGTACCGACCGTATCCCTGTACATTAATAATATTGATATGAGAAGCTTTTTCCGCTTCGTTGGCCGCGTAGTAGGCATAACCCGCCGGCTCAATCTCTAAGACATAGAGAGTGTCTCCTCTCAATATCATATTCCCGTAACGGACTTTATTGATAAGCTGGGCATGATGGTCATCGATGTTTTTTATCAATTGGCTGGTAAGGATCGTTGGCTGCATTCTATCTTCTTCACTCAAGTTTAGTTCCGCCAAGATAGATGTACCTGCTTGTCTCGCGTCAGCCTGATTGTCCGAATGAAGTTCCAAGAGACCGAACAACCGTTCTACTATTTGAATACCGGGACGCACATTTGTCGCCTTTAAAGCGATATCGGTTAAACGATTAATTTCGATACCGGGGGTAATCTCTACAACTATACAGGCCTGATTAGCGACAGGGAAATAACCACGGGAGATGGTGGAAATAAACGAAGCCATCTGGAGCTGCAGAGAATCGAGAAAGCTATAGGTCCGCAGATCAATATTGTTCATGACATTCTCCGACTTATGAGATATTTCTAACAAACTGTATAACTAATGTAATAATAGTAACATGTTATGTTACTATTATTACATTTTACGCGAGAGAAGTCAAGTGGGCACAATTCGAATTCCTGTCGGCAATTTTCTCGGAACTTACGACTTTTTCATGCCGTTTTTTACCCATTCGGAAAGAACGGCCGCAAGCGGTAATTCTTTTTCAATTTCCTCCAAAGAATAGCTGACGCGTACGGTAGGTTTTTCTATTGTAATAATACGGTTCAGATCGATCGGTGTGGCGATTATAACAGTGTCGCAGTCCGTATTATTAATTGTTGTTTCCAAATCTTTCATCTGCTTTTGCCCATACCCCATGGCGGGGAGCAGCGATCCGATACCGGGATATTTCTCGAAGGTCTCCCGAATTGTCCCGACTATCCAGGGACGAGGATCGATAATCTCGGAAGCTTCGAACCGGCCGGCGGCAATCACACCGGCCCCATAGGTCATCTCTCCATGGGTCAATGTCGGCCCGTCTTCAACGACAAGGACCCTCTTGCCGCTAATTTGTTCAGGATTATCCGCCGTCAATTTTGAGTTGGCTTTTACGATCAATGCCCCGGGGTTGTGATTTTTGAGATTCTCTTCAATCTGATAAATACCGGTCGGAGTCGCGCTATCGACTTTATTGATTATAATGATGTCCGCACTGATGAAATTCGCCTGTCCGGGATGGTAAAGCAGTTCATGGCCGGGGCGGTGAGGATCAGTTACGACGACTTCGATGTCCGGCTTGATAAAAGAAGTATCATTGTTGCCGCCGTCCCACAGGATAATGTCCGCCTCCTGTTCGGCTTGTTCGACAATACGGGCGTAGTCGACACCCGCGTAGATGACTCTGCCCTCTTCTATATGCGGTTCATACTCCTCCATCTCCTCAATCGTACAGTGGAATTTGTCCAAGTCCGCTTTGGAGGCAAAACGCTGGACCACCTGATCGTTTAAATTGCCGTATGGCATTGGATGACGAATAGCGACGACTTTTTTTCCCAATTTTGTGAGTATCTCCGCGATATAGCGTGTCGTTTGTGATTTTCCGCACCCGGTACGCACGGCACAGACTGAAACAACCGGTTTTTTGGAACAAATCATCGTTTCTCGAGGTGAAGGGAGAATAAAACGTGCTCCTGATGAGAGTGTCAAAGATCCGACCTGCATGACCTCGGTATGGGAGACATCTGAATACGAGAAGATAACTTCATCAACGTCGTTTTCTTTAATAAGACGTTTCAGCTCCGATTGCGGGAAAATAGGGATTCCTTCAGGATAAAGGGGCCCCGCAAGTTCCGGGGGATAAGACCTATCTTCGATATCCGGTATTTGCGTCGCGGTAAAGGCAACGACACTATATGCTTCATTCTCTCTGAAGAGCATATTAAAATTGTGAAAATCCCTTCCTGCCGCACCGACAAGAATAACCCGTTTCTTATTCATACATTTTCCTTTTTATACAAATTTATTATACGTTTTTAACGCAATAAACGTTTGAGTGTTTGCAATCCCCTCTACCAGAGTAAGTGTTTCGGTCAAGAACCGTACCAGGCCTTTATTTGATTCTACCAATACTTCTACCATAAGATCGTACCGTCCGGAAAGCATAATAACATGCTGTACATTATCTAAAGAGGAGATGTCCTGTGCTTTACTATTCAACTCTTTCGCCTCTTTTAGATTTATCAGAACATAGGCAAGCTGTCTATTCTCCAATACTTCCGGATTGATAAGCGCCTTAATTTTGAGTATACCATTCTCTTTTAAGCGCTTTACTCTTTGCCGCACAGTTCCTTCTGAAATCGCAAGTTGTTTTGCAAGAGTAATATTCGGCTGGTGCCCCTCACGTAAAATATTGATAATTCTCCAATCCATCGTATCAGGTTGCATGGTCATCAAAAAAGCCCCTCTAACGGCGTGTAATCCATGCGAAAAGCATCCGCGACATTCGGATGCACACATTTGCCTTTAAACGTGTTGACTCCGCGCTTTAACGGCGTTGAACGTTTAAGTGCTTCTTCAAGACCGAAATCGGCTATCATTAAGCCGTACGGCAGGGTTGTACTTGTCAATGCCTGCGTGGAAGAGAGGGCGACCGCGCCGGGCATGTTGGCCACACAATAATGGACTACGTCATCGATCACATAGACCGGATCATCGTGGGACGTGGGTCTCGTCGTCTCGACACATCCTCCCTGATCAACTGCTACATCGACAATGACCGCGCCTTGCTTCATCATTGAAAGGTGCTCTTTTTTTATAAGCTGAGGGGCTTTTGCACCCGGCAGCAGTACGGCTCCGATAACCAGATCGCTTTCGCGCAAGACCTTTTCCATATTTGAAGAAGTGCTGTAGAGGGTAGTAATGTGTGTTGAAAAAATATCATCGAGATAGGCGAGTCGATCAGGATTAACATCTAAAACAGTGACATCGGCCCCGATTCCCACGGCTATTTTGCACGCGTTTGTTCCGACAACTCCTCCGCCGATAATAGCGATTTTTCCCCTCGCAACTCCGGGGACCCCGCCTAAGAGGATTCCCCTTCCGCCGAAAGTTTTTTCCAAATATTTCGCTCCCTCCTGGACGGAGAGCCTTCCCGCAATCTCACTCATCGGTTTCAGACAGGGAAGACTGCCGTTGTCCGTTTCGATAGTTTCATACGCGACCCCTTTTACCTTTTTTTCTAAAAGAACTTCTGTAAGTTCTTTAGAAGCCGCAAGATGCAGGTAGGTATAAAGTATCTGATTTTCATGAAAAAGATCGTACTCTTCAGGAAGCGGTTCTTTCACTTTAACGATCATTTCCGAACTGTTAAAGATTTCTCTTTTATCTGTGGTTACCGCTGCGCCTGCCGCCCTATACTCATCATCCGAAAAACCGGTTGCTTCTCCGGCTTGTGATTCGACCACTACCGAATGACCTTTCTCGGTAAAAGAACGGACACAATCGGGTGTTAGTCCTACTCTGTATTCTTGTCGTTTTATTTCCTTCACCGTTCCGATTTTCATATTGTATCTCTCCATTTTCTACGATATGCGACTATTATTTTTTTAATCTATATCTAATTCGTACAAACATCAACGAGGTATTTGCAAAAAAAAACGGCCCTGTTGCAATTTGAAGAGGGAGTCGATACACTTGACCTTTAAGAATGATTGTTTTACTCACGAACGATGATGGTTTTGATAGTCCCGGATTAAAGATACTCGAATCAAGTCTCTCGAGTGAGCATGAAGTGTGGACTATTGCTCCAGACAGTGATCGAAGCGGGAGTTCACACTGTATTACCCTTCGCGGACCAATAAAATTGCTCCAAAAACAGGAAAGGGCATTCAGTTCATCGGGAACTCCGGTTGACTGCGTCGTTCTCTCCGCTCTAGGCGCTCTGCCGGTTAAGCCGGAAGTTATTATATCCGGCATCAACTTAGGCCCAAACTTAGGGCTCGATATTACATTTTCCGGGACTACCGCCGCGGCCCGACAGGGGACGATCATGAATATTCCTTCCATAGCGGTTTCTGTTGCTTCTTTTCATCCCCCGTATTATTTGGACGGCTCCGCCCGTTTCGTGAAAAACAATATTGAAAAATTGACCGAACTCTGGACTCCCGACCATTTTGTCAATATCAATGTACCGAATGAAGCTCGTGCCGATTTCGACGTTGCCGTAACTTGTCTGTCTCGGCCTCGATATAAAAGCAGTCTCCATTCATTTTCTTCACCGGTAGGTGAACAGTACTTTTTTTTACAGGGATTACCGGAAAAAATAGAGCCGGGCCCGGGGACAGATATGCACGCCGTACTCCAAGGTTCCATTTCAATCTCCCCCATTGCGCTCCTCCCGGTTATTTCGGATCTCAGCGAAAGGTATAAACCCGAACTTTTTCTTTAAGGACTACTATAATGTTTGGAATCGACGCAGGCGGAACGTACATAAAATTGGGATCACCCGAAACTGCATACTCAATCTTTCCTCTACCCTACACCAAAGCATGGGTGAAAAGTAAAATGAGCGGACACAATCCTCCCTTTTTAGTCACAGGCGCAGGATCACAAATAATCGCCGATTGGTATCCGGAGTTTACTATAATCCCCGAATTGCAGGCCACAGGTTTGGGAGGAGCAGCCTTAGCCGGAGAGAAACGGTGCCTCGTTATCAATATCGGTTCCGGAACACCGGTCCTTTTTACTAATAGAGAGACAAAAGAGGTCACGCACATCACCGGGACCGGTATGGGGTCCGCGTCCTTAGCGGGGCTTTCATTCTACATGACCGGCATCGAAGATTTAGACCATATAGAAAAGCACGCATCTAACGGTAATCCGGATAAAGTAAACCTCTTGATAAGCGACATTTATAAAAATCCAAAACTCATTGATCTCCCGCCCGATGCAACTGCCTCGAATTTCGGGAAATACCAGGATTGGCGTCATTTGCCGTACGAAGCCCAGCCAAATAAAGCCGACCTTCTGGCGGCGCTTCACAGAATGGTAGCGGAAACGATAGCGGTAATTGCAACTACCGCCTGTAAACAGTTCCCCGATGAAAATTTACCTGTTGTGGTCACGGGAGGGGGGACGTTGAATAGTGCTTTAGTGAAGGATTTAGAAAAAACGTTCCGTTTTTTCGACAGACCGTATGTCGTTCCGAACCATGCCGAATACTCGACTCTCTTCGGCCTGTTCGTTGTAATGGACCTTATCTAATTTATTTGCAGTGCGGCCCGCTCGAAAATAACGCTTCCTCGATCTCTCGATAAATGCCATCCAATATTTCCGGCAGCGGAAACGGAGAAGCCTTCCGCGGAGTACAACTTCCGGTCGATCTGCCGTCCGTGAGATTCTCATTACCGACGCTCTCTTCTATCTCATCAAAACGATCCTCCGTTAATCCTCTATACACGTTTTGAACGGCAACAGCCGCAACTTCGGAAGCTTTACGATAAAGATCGAGAAAAGAATCCCGGCTCGCAACCTCCGGTTTACAGGCATCGTACCATTCTTCCTTCTCCATATTCATAAAATCGTAGCCTCCAGGTAAAACCGAAGGATAAAAGAGGGCCAATAAACGATGAGGACCTTCCTGGTTCAATTCCCGTTCATACGCTTTTTTTTTATTTTCCTCGGATACGGGGTTTGTCATTCGATAAAAATAGAGAGTGTCTTGGACGGCACTTTCCAGACTTTCTTCAGTTACAGGGCGCTTCTTTACGGAAGGATAGGTTGCATGCAGCGCCCGGATGATAAGGTCTTTGATGTAAGAAGGCAATGTTTGTATATCAAAATGACGACGAAAGTCGTATGATTTAATATGCCTGCCTCGAAGTTTTTCCAGAAGCCCCATATCCAACAGGCGTTCGAAAAACGCATGCATTCGATGGTATCGATGTGATTCTCTATTAAACAATTCAACCCAGCCCGCGTGGTAGAGAATGTACGGATGGGTAAAACGGTCGATTGAAGCGTGGGTAGTAAAACCCACGATATAACCCTGAACGTCCCGTTTTCCCGCTGTTCCGTTTTCTACCGCGCACCGGACAAAATTGTAAACAAACCGCCCAAAAAAACTGCTATGAATACGCTTTCCGTATCCGTAACTGGAAGGCTTCGTACGCCTGTTATGATAAAAAATATCGGCAGCTTGGGCGGCGAACGAGATCAACGAATGATGATCGTTACAGAGCTCTTCACCTTCTCGACCAAGTGCCGTTCGTATCGTGTCCTCGGCGAATAGTTGATGAGTGATTTGAGACGGCATGGATTTTCCCCGCTAATCCTGCCAATACATGAACTGCATATTGGTCTGTATAGTTCGTGTCTGTTGATTATCGTCCTGATACGTAATACCGGTTATTCCGTTTTCGTGATTTATATTTATCAATCCTTGTAAAGTATAAACGATGTGCCCTTGGCTGTCATAAATATTTACTTTACCTTTCATTTATCCCTCCGTTGAAGTCATACTATAGCTCTATCCATACGATATTATATATGGTAATATCCTAAGGAAAAAGGGCTTTTATGAAACGAATCATACTTTTTGCAATTATTTTAGGCGCCGGCGGTCTTGTAGTCGGGTATCTTCTTTTCGGAAAATTTGCCGGGGAATATGTGGAAATTCAACAGCTCATTTTTAGTTCCGACAATTTTTTCCAAAAAATAGCGAAAACAATAACCGGAATCGTAGAAACGCGAAGAAAAATTTTGATTACAGGCGGCGCGGGAGCAGGACTCGGCGTATTAATCGGTGTTTTTTTGAAGAAATGAGCCCCTTGTAACAACGAAAATCTTTACTAAAGCAAAAGCCACCACCTTTGGTGGTGGTCACAGTTAGGCTTTGCCTT
>CAZJBZ010000047.1:0-17275 GCA_964543975.1 uncultured Spirochaetales bacterium | reverse complement strand
CAAACCTATCGATAAGGAGCTTATTATAGAGTCAGCCGAAAAAACCGGCAAGATCGTTACGGTGGAGGAACATTACCTGGCCGGAGGACTCGGCAGTATCGTGGCGGAAATCCTGGCCAGGGAACGGCCCGCCCCCGTAAAAATGATCGGTATTGACGACCAATTCGCCGGAAACGGCCCCTACGAGGAACTCATCGGTCTTTACGGACTTCTGCCGGAGCAAATTGCAGAAACAGTCCGTTTGTTTTTATAACCAAGGCGCTGACCGTTTGAGGGTTTTATGGTAGCAATCCGCGGACAAAAGTATGCCCTCCGACAGCTTATGCCACTGCCGTCGATGGAAACGTTATTTCAATGCGGGTGCCGCGGGACTGGTGCAGCAGCTCTATTCTTCCGTTTAACTGCTCCACCAGTGAACGGATGACCGTTGTGCCGAACCCTTCTAATGTCTCTATCGATTGATTTTTCGGGAGGCCGACCCCGTTGTCCGAGATGATAAGCTTAATTGAAGTGTGAGATACTGTCTCAGGCCGGCCGTTGATTGGAAAAAGCATCACGCTGATGGTCCCCGAAGCATCGGTCGGAAAAGCGTGCTTTACCGCGTTTGTAACCAGCTCATTAATGATGATCCCCATCGACACTACTGTGTCGACTTCTAATCGAACTTCGTGGATGTCTTTATGGATCTCTATCTTTTTGTTTTTATAGAGTGCGGAGATATGGTGGATAAGATTGTCAATATAATCAGATACTTTTATGGAATGATAATCACCGCTCCTGTACAGCGCGTCGTAGATGCGTGACATGCTGTCCACACGTGAAGATGCCTCATGCAGGGCTGTATGAATTTTCGGATCATCGCTGCTCTCCGTTTGAAGGAGGAGCAGTCCGGAGATAATGTTCAAATTATTTTTGACGCGGTGATGAATCTCACGCAACAGGAGCTCCTTCTCTTCCAATACTCTGTTGATTCGTGCTTCCTGAATCTTTGTTTTTTTGTAGAGTTCGCTCAATTTCCCGACCACAAAACCGACGGAGAGCAACATAACCACGGCGACGGAAATATAGGGAAGAGAGTTTCGGGCATGCAAAACAAAGTAAATAAACAGAAACGTATAGAACGAGAATGCACCCGCACTTATCAAGCCTGCCTTAGAACCGAACCAGGCTGCCCATACAATGGTCGGTAGGAAAAGAAGGGGAAGAAAGCTGCCGTTATCGTAGCGTAAAGATAGATAACTCGTGGTGAATAGAAAAATGATGGTTATGAAGGATGATATGATGCGTTTTTTCTTCGGATCGGTGATAAGGATTTTCATGGAGATGGCCGTACCATTTAGTTGTGTATAGTATACTACAACAAGGCAGGTAGCGGATACCGGTTTATTATTAATGAGTTTCGCGCCACGCTCCAAAAAGCTGCCGGCCGTTCACCCATACCATTCTCAATACCGATATTCTATATTGGTAATAGTTCCCTTCCAATAAGGCAGGGCGCCGTCGTCCAGGTCCCATTGAACGAGCCCCTTGGTTGGAATAAGCAGGCCGTCACGTTTCTCGTAGTTCGAGAAGAAGCCGGTCCATGAGGTTTTTTGGTATGAACCGTCGACGCTGCGGTACCTTCCTTCGGAATGGACCCTCTCCACTACATCGTTTTCATTGAAGGTGAAGAGAAGAGAAGCCTTATTACCCTCGTCCTCTATGGTTGCTTTCGCCTTGTTGTGTGAAACCTCGCTCCATCGTACACCTTGACCGGGGAGATAGGCTGTCGGCAGCCACACCGCCTCCGCTAAATAGCGCATCAGTTCACCCGTGTTCAATTCGGTTGTTCCTCCGTCGTCAGCAACGGTAATCGATGACAGCACTTTGGCCCTGAGAACTCCCTTGCCGCCTGAGTACATATCGATAACCTGTGCTTTCACGAATGGTGCGATTGTGATGCCGGCGTCCCATACAAATCCCGGCGGATTAACCGTGAACGTTTGTTGGGCGGTAAGATCGGACCATGGTGCAGTCGCGTCACCAAGGCGAAATTTCCCCTCTTGGGTGAGTGTTGCCGAAGCAATGATCGAGTGACCTTCGGGGACGGCTTTTTTAAGGTAACGCTGAACGCAGGACGGCAGTCCATCAAGATCATCATAATGGAACCGCGAAGGATCAGTCGGCCGGGCCGCTTTAAGAAGGTCCGCCGCCAGTTGCTCGTGTTTTTTTTCAAGCCTGCTTTTATTGATGAAGAGAATGAGGCCGGCAACGACGACGATACAAATAATAATCGGTAATATGATTTTTAGTGCCATAATTGTTGAACTTTCTGTAAAATAGAACTATGCGTCGATTGTATGGTAACAGCTGTGGTCATCCTTATGCAACAGATAGCAGACCGGCGGAAGTGCTGTGCCTTCTTGCCCAAACGTTTGTTTCTCGATAGATTGGGAGGAGGAAAATGCTGACAAACACCTTTCAACATATCCCGGGGATAGGCGAGAAAACGGAGCTGCTTCTCTGGAACAGCGGTGTTACGTCGTGGGACCGCCTCGATGCATTGGAAAAGGCTCGAGGCGCCGGTCTCTCTTCGGCACTCGCCTACAGAATTGAACAGTATATTCCCTATTCGCGGGAGGCTCTGCGATCGAACAATCCGGCGTTTTTTGCCGGGACTCTGGTGCCGAACCTGTGGTGGCGGCTCTTTCCCCATTTTCGCGGTTCGATCGCATACCTCGATATAGAAACCACCGGACTTTCCCCCATTTATAACGATATAACGAGTATCGCCGTTTACGACGGTGAACAGGTCTCCACCTACGTGTACGGCAACAATTTGGATGATTTCCTTTCGGACCTAGAACGCTATTCCGTGTTAGTCACTTTTAACGGAAAACGGTTCGATATCCCCTTTATCGAGCGGCAGTTTTCGACCCGGTTGGACCAGGTCCATATCGATCTGATGTTCGTGCTTCGAAGCTTAGGCTATTCGGGCGGTTTGAAACGGTGCGAAAAACTCCTCGGGTTGGACAGGGAGGAGTTGGACGGAGTCGACGGATATTTTGCCGTTCTCTTATGGCGCGCCTATCAAAAGACAAACGATCAACGGTTTCTCGAGACGCTGCTTGCTTACAATGTTGAGGATGTCCTTAACTTGGAGAAGCTTCTTTTTCTGGCCTATCGAAAGAAGATAGAGAGGTACCCTTTTACCATCGACCACGGACTGAGCGATTTTCCCGAAGGAAAGAACCCTTTTAATCCGGACCTCGATGTTATTGATCAACTCCGGTTCGAAGAACGGTTTTAGAGGATGAGACACACACCCATGCATGGAAGCGGTCCGGAGAAACGCGTTCTGTAAGAGGTCCAGGCAGCATATGAAAACGGATAAGATTATCATTACCAATTCGGCGGGGAAAAACGGGATTGGACCGGCAAAAGATGTTCTCTCGGCGTGTTCGGACACGGAAGACCTGCCCCCGGAAACCGAGCGACCTGAAATCGAAGGCAATCAAACTCGCCTCCTCGATGCAATCGAGTGCGGAGTGCGGGCGGTGGAATCCGACCCGGAAGTCCACAGTGTGGGTCCCGGCAGTTGGCCCAACATGCTGGGTGAACTGGAACTGGACGCGGCGATCATGAACGGCACCACCCTCGAATGCGGATCGGTGGGTGCGGTCAAAGGCTTCCTCCATCCTGTTTCAATTGCCAGAAAGGTGATGGAAGAGCTTCCTCATGTCTGTTTGGTCGGTGACGGTGCGGAGCGGTTTGCAGCGGAGTGCGGTTTGGAAGCGGGTGTGACGCTGACTGACGAGGTAACACAAAAGTGGCGGGAGTGGCTCGAGAAAAATGTTTCGGATGCCGACAAAACGAAGTTCCCAGACTGCCCTCTTGCCTCTTTGGCGTGGAAGAACGCCGACCCCCTGACCCTCGGAACGACACTCTTTCTTGTTCGAGACGGAAACGGAAATATCGGTTCGGGTGTCAGTACCAGCGGATGGTCGTGGAAATATCCGGGCAGGTTAGGCGATTCGCCGATCATCGGTGCCGGAAGCTACGCGGACAGCAGGTACGGTGCCGCCGGGTGTATCGGTCACGGTGAATTGGCCGTTCGGACCTGTGCCGCTCGATCGATGGTTTTCTCCTTGAAGATGGGTCTATCCGCGGAAGAAGCCTGTTATGAGGCGCTGAGGGAGATGGCCTACGCGAAACAGGGCTTCAAAGCCTCCCTTACGCTGTATGTGATCGATACGAAAGGAAACCACTTTGTAGCGGCGTGCGGGGCGTCACCGGAGGACAGGTATCACTTCTGGCAAGAGGGGATGGAGCGGCCTGTGGAAAAACAACCGATACGCATTAATGATTGGAGTGAAGTGCGGCCGTAAAATGGCGGTTGGAGCACAGTCGATAGTCCGCTACCGCTTCCCGGCCAGACGGTCCTGTTCTTCGATCTCTTCGGCATCCCACGGATAACAGATCCATTTATCTTCCATCTCCCGACCGGCAAAATAGTGACTAACTGCCGTAGGAATGGTTCCCTGCTTTTCCTTCTGTTTATTGTGAAGTACGGCGATGGCGATTTCATCGGGATTGTGGCTGAGCAGCTCCCGAAGACAGTATTCGAGGGTCACCCGGGTATCATCGACTTCATCGACGACGAGGATCTTTTTTGCGGTCAACTTTTTTTCTACTTCATCGATCCACTGGATTTTCTTAGGAATATCGCTCGGTTTATTGTTCATATCGTAATAGGCTAAACCGACCGTCAAGATCGGCTTGTACAAAAAGGTGCGCAGAATTCGGGCCGGGATAAAACCGCCCGTACCGATGGCCACGATAACATCGGGTTCAAATCCTGACTTTTTAACCGTTTTGGCGAGACCCTTGATCGTCTCGTGTATTTCATTGTAGGTAAGGTAGTACTTTTCAGGAGCCATTTCGATAGAGTGTAGCGCAGATCGCTCCTCATGTCTATGAAACGTATAGGGGACTACTGAGAGATCGTGGGGTGCTACTTCTCATTTCCAGGAAGGGTGAAAAAGAACGTGGACCCTTTGCTCGGACTGCTTTCTATCCAAATTTCTCCGCCGTTACTCTCGACGAACTCTTTGCATAGAATGAGCCCCAGCCCCGAACCTTCTTCATTCGCCGTTCCTTTTTTTGTTTTTACCGCTCCGATAGAGAATGCCGCCTCTATCTCTTCATCAGTCATTCCCGCACCTGTGTCGGCAACGGCGATTTGTACTGTATCATTCCGCTCTTCAGCAGAAATTGTTATTGAGCCGTGAGGCTGGGTAAATTTTATTCCATTTGAAAGAAGATTTCGAAGAAGAAGGTCGACCATATTTTTGTCGGCCGTCACTGTTAACTCTTCAGGGATTTCCGAGGTCACCTCGATTTGTTTGTTTTTGGCAGTGGGTTTGAAGAGTTCGATATTTTCATCGACTGCTTGGGCCAGTTGAAAGGTTGTCGGGTCCGGTTTCAGTCCTCTGGTTTGGATACGGGCCCACTGAAGGAGGTTGTTCAGCAGATTGAGAGAAAGTGTCGATGATTTTCGAATCTCCTCCACATAGTCCAGCTTCTCATCATCCTCGAGTTCGTTCCATTCGGCGAGCAGCAGTTCGCTCATCGATTTGATTCCTCCGAACGGGTTCTTTAGATCATGTCCGATAATCGAAAAAAAACGGTCCTTTTCCCGGTTTGCCGTTTTTAACCGGTTGAAGATAAGGTCCATCGGTCGTTCGATGCCGGTTTCGATAATCGCCTTATAGACAAGATAGAAGGAGCCGATCTTAAAGATGTGGCCGAAGAAGTTGGAAATGCCGTAATTACTGATATAAAACGTAAAGAACAATTCGCTCGCGATTGTCAGAACAATCGACCAGATTAGCCATCGGAATACTTTTAATTCGAATTGATGTTTCCGTTTACAGAGCGTAACAGTAGCGGCAGCTAAGATGCCGATAATGACGAACTCACTCACCTGTTTAAAGAGGGTCTGCCCCTCTTCCTCGATAAAGCACACAGGGAACACCTTATAAACAAAGATCGACAGTATGGCTGCTGTTGTGATTACGCTGTACACAATAAAGACAAGACCATACCGTTCGGGTGTTTCTCTGCGGGATGTCAGCATAAAAATGGCGAAGAGTGTTGCACTTTCTATATATCTCGTTGCGATCCACACCTGGTTGGCGTAATAACTGTAGTCGGTAAAAACTGCCATACCTTTGTAAGAAAGCGTGTGGAGAAGATCGAGTAAGGCGATGAAGAGGTAGGCGATCCCCAAATAGGTCAGATATTTGTTCTGCTGATACCGCCTCGAGTTCCAGGCAATGATGAACACACTCCCCGCTATGACGATGCTGAATAGCTCCGCCATACTGTGGAAGAGAAGGTAATTGGGCAGACTCGAGAGATAGAGCAAGCCGGTAACTGCAGCAACACCGATTACGGTGAAGAGTGTTCTTTTCCTCGTCATTCCATCCTGCCGGGGCTCTGCCACATGTCCGCATTTAACCCGAACGGCTCTTTTAACGCGCGCGTTGCCTCATCCAGTTTTCGGAGAATATCGTTATCCAGGGTAATGTCGGCAATTTCGGCGTTCAGAATCGCCTGTTCCGGGGTCCGTGCGCCTGCCAAGACAGTTGAGACCATCGGTTGATGGAGCGGCCAGGCGTAAGAGAGGGCAGTCATGTCGATACCGGCTTCCGAAGCTATGTCCCGGATTGAATCGATCGTTTGGAAGGTGAGTTCCTCGGCTCCGTCTTCTCCATGCCGGACCTCTTCACGGCTTCTCGAGAAATGGCGGGTCCGTGCCCGGCCGGCCGGAACGTCGTCCGGAGACCGGTATTTACCGGTGAGAATTCCATGCATGAGGGCGCTGTAAGCGAGAATACCCATTTCCTCTTTTTCGCAGATGGGAATAATCTCTTTTTCGATGATCCGCCACAGCAGACTGTAAGAGAGCTGGTTACTCGCCGGTTTTTTAACCGGGAGCAGTTCGGTGAGGTTTTTACGTGCAAAGTTACAGACACCGAAAAAGCGTACCTTGCCTTCTTGGATCAGATCATCCATTGCTCTGCATGTTTCTTCAGTAGGGGTCCCATCTGTTGAGGGCCAATGAATCTGATAAAGATCGATGTAGTCGGTCTGCAGCCGCGAAAGGCTCGCTTCACACGCCTTCTTGACGTCCGATGCCTGCAGCCGATCGGCGCTTACTTTTGTGGCTATGACCGCATCCTGCCTCCGATTTTGCAGCGCTTTCCCGATGACCTCTTCCGAATAGCCGTCGCCGTAGCCTTCCGCCGTATCGAGAAAATTGATGCCGTTATCAAGCGCTGTATGGATCGTATTTATCGAACTCTTCTCGTCCTGAGGTCCCCACATGGAGCCGCCGGCGAAGCCCCAGCATCCGAGAGCTATTCTGCTCACGGTAAGTTCCGTTCTTGGTAGTAAGGTATATTTCATAGTCTCTATCATACGTACTCTGTTATCAGTGTCAACAGGAATTCCAAAGCGCGCGGGACTATCTCAACGATGCTCTGCCGATCGGTTGTTCGGGACGCGGCGGTTCCGTCGACAGACGGATTGCCCGGGAAAACCGGTCGTCTGCAATGAGGATTCCGCGGCAATCGGCAGGATTCCTGTCGCATTGAATGCAGAAGCCGCCGGCTATCCCTAAACCGCGCACGTGAACGGCCGGCGCCCTCCCTCGGCCGCTTAGAGTATGCCGGCAGGAAATCCCCGGATGAGAAAAGAGTGGCCTCTACAGGATTCTTTTTATATATTACTAATATGATAAGAAAAAAATTACCATTGCAGACTGCGGCAGGATTATTCATTATTGCGGCCGTTATATTTCTCTTCGGCTGTGCCGGAATAACCAAATCGCGGGCGGATGGAAAACCGGAGGGGGACGGAGCCCCAACAACTAAAACAACTGAAAGGGCCACATTTGGAGCCGGTTGTTTTTGGGGGGTCGAGGCAGCATTTGAAGAACTGCCCGGAGTAATCGAGGCGGTCTCCGGTTACGCGGGCGGTTGGACGGAGGAGCCGTCCTACCAACAGGTCTGTTCGGGGAATACCGGTCATGCCGAAGTGGTGAAGGTGGAGTTTGACCCTGAAATGATAACCTATGCCGACCTCCTTGGAACGTTCTTTTCCATTCACGACCCCACCCGGGTACCGCCCTCACGTCAGATAGAGGGATATCAGTATCGTTCCATCATTCTGTATCATAACCCGGAACAGAAGAGGGCCGCTGAGAAGTTCCTAAAAGAGGTAGGAACGAAGAACAAAAATGAGGTCCGTACCGAAATCGTTCCGCTGGAAGCGTTTTACCGGGCCGAAGAGTACCATCAGAATTACCACTCTTCCCGGAGCGACGACGGCTACGGCGGGGGTGTTTTCTTAAGCTGTTATTGATGGAGGCAATTGCCACACAACCCTATTTTGCAAGAGGCTCGATGCATTAATGCCTTTTTTTTGATACGCTTCAGAGCGGAAGGTTGCTGCTATGTTTATCTTTCTTCTCGCTCTTCTGCTGTTCGTCCTCATCATTGTCGTCCCCCTTATCATTTGGACTATTGCAAATACGATACCGCCGGTCCCGAGCTCCTCTTCAGCGAGTCGGATAATGCTTTCTCTTATTCGGGAGAACGCGGATGAGTGGAAGGTTGTGACGGAACGGCCGCTGATTTTGGAATTGGGTTCCGGATGGGGAAACTTTACGATCGCGGCGGCAAAGGCGCTCCCGGATTGTGCAGTTCAAGGCTACGAAAACTCTCCGGTACCGTATCTTTTTTCACGACTTGCAAAGCGGATTGCCGGTTGTCGAAACCTGACCTTTGTCAGGGCCGATTTTAAGACGGCACCGCTTGAAGAAGCCTCCTGTATTGTCTGCTATTTGCATCCGGGTGCAATGAAAGCAATCAAAGAGAATATAGAAAAAAGTATCGTCACCAAACCTCTCTATATCGTCAGTAATACCTTTCACATCCCCGGGTGGGAACCTCTGAAAGTCTACACCGCGAAAGATCTCTATCGATCGAAAATCTATCTGTACAAAGTACGGTACGCGTAAGGCCGGCGGAAGAGGACTGCGCGGCAATTGCCTCAACTCACAGAGTAAAGCGTGCTTCAAGCAGGTCTTCCTTTCGAGAGGAGGGGCCGATATAAAGCGAATATTTCATTTTTTCGATTTCCCACACACCCTTGTCCGCGTTGAACCATGCTAAATCGTTAATCTTGATGGGAATAGTAACCGATTGGGTTTTACCCGGAGCGCAATGCAGCCGTTTAAAGCCTTTGAGAAGTTTACGGGGGCGTTCCACCGCGCTGTTCTCGAAACCGACATACACCTGTACGACTTCATCTCCGGCAATCTCGCCCGTGTTGGTTACCTGTACCGAAGCCAGAACAGTGTCGTGATCGACACTCGCCGCGGCGGAGCCATATTCAAATGTGGTGTAGCTTAATCCGAAACCGAAGGGGAAGGCCGGTTCATACCCTTCTTTCTCGAAAAGGGTGTAGCCGTGGTAGTAACCGTACTCGATCTCTTCGGCATCTTTATCGAAGAACGGCAGATGAGCGTTGTCGGTCGGAATGGTAAAAGGCAACTTTCCTCCCGGGTTTACCTCTCCGAACAGGGTCCGCGCCAAGGCGGTCCCACCCTCCATGCCGCCGTACCAGGCCATGAGAATTGCAGACGCCGACTGCTTCCACTCTTCCATCATGATTGCGCTTCCTCCGATGAGCACGACCGCGTGGTTTTTGTTTTCCGGAAGAACGGCGTTGATTAACTCTATCTCCTCTTTTCGGAGTGAGAGCGAGCTTCGGTCACCTCCCGCTCCATATTTATCGTTGATATATTCTCCCTCGTCTCTCTCGTCGTATCCCGCGATAATAACCACAGCGTCCGCATCGGCGGCACCCGCTTTTGCCTCCTCGATGGTACTGCCGTCAAAATAGCTCACCTCGGTATTGTCTCCCACAAGGGCGCGCAATCCTTCCAGCGGCGTTACCGTATAGGGGGGCCACACTCTGCTGCTGCCGTGGTCTCCGATATTTTCCACGCTTCCCAGTCTTCCGATAACCGCACATCTTTTCGTTATCTCCTGAGAAAAGGGAAGGGTGTTGTCCTCATTCTTTAGGAGCGTCATGCTCTTCTCCGCCGCTTCGAGGGAGAGGTTGATATGCTCTTTTCGCAGGATGGACTCTTTGGAGTAGCTTTCCGGATCTTTCGCTTCTGTAAACGATAGCACGGTACCGACGATACGCAAGGCGGATTCATTGATGAGCTCTTCTTTGACGCTTCCTTTCTCCACCGATTCGATCAATTTTTTGCCGTAAAACTGGGTTATCGGCATCTCGATATCCATGCCTCCGTTGGCCGCTTCGACGGTATCTTTGACCCCCCAAACGAAGTCGGAGATGGTAAAACCGGTAAACCCCCACTCTTTTTTCAAGATCGTCTTGAGAAGGTAGGCGTTATGACACGCCTGCACTCCCCGCACTTTATTGTACGCCCCCATCACGGAAGCCGCGCCGGCTTCGATACACCGTTTGAAATGGGGAAGATACACCTCCCGCAGGGTCCGTTCATTTATCTGGACATTTACTTTAAACCGGGCGTTTTCTATGCTGTTGAGAGCGTAATGTTTTACGCATGCCATGACATTGTGTTTTTGTACCCCCTTTGTAAGGGCGGAGCCGAACTCTCCCAACAGATAGGGATCTTCACCGTAGGTTTCCTGTGCCCTTCCCCAGGCGGGGTGGCGAAGTAAATTAATGCAAACTCCGCCAAAGTAGTTTCCGCCCTGCGCACGAACTTCTCGTCCGATAACATTACCAATCTTTTCTTCCATTTCCGTGTCCCACGCTGCCGCCCGTGCCATGGAGACGGGAAAACAGGTCGATTTGCCCGACACCACTCCTCTAGGTCCGTCACAGAACAGAACGGGCGGAAGCGAGTAGTTTTTTATCCCTCCTGCAGGATAGGGTCTTCTGTTATATTTTTTAAGAATTAATGCTTCCCACAGGAACTTGAGTTTTCCGGGGTTTCCCCCCATCAAATGGACTTTTTCCTTCAACGTCAGTTGGCGCACCAATGATCGGGCTTTTTCCGAATAGGCAGTTTCATTCATCACAATTCTTCCTCCTCTGTTCTTGTTCATCATACGGTCAAGATCGGCCGCGGTCAACTCTCCGTTTTCTGTCCATTGCTTGCAAAGAACGGCACATGCTCTCCAAAAGGGTTTCGATATGTGCGGACAGGAGGGGTTAGCTGCATCCATCCCTATGAGAAGGGCGTCAATCCTGCCGCAACTAAAAGCAGGAAAATGGGTCCGCCCCATAGTTCGAGGACCGATAAAGAGAAACGTATCCTCGGCCCTTTCCCTTCTCTTTTAAATGTATATAATTGAAGTGAGACTGCACCGCAGCCTCAGCGGATTTATGGAGGTATAGGATGAGAAACGTCAGGCCGGTTTTTGTGGGTTGTCTGTTGCTGCTGTTTGTAGCGGGGGCTTCTTTCGCACTACCGCAATGGGTGGACAGTTTCGGAACGGAAACTCCCCGTGCCGAAAGGGAGTATATCACCGGTTTCTCGATGGCCGAACGGTCCGGGAACGACACCGAATCGATCGAGGCGGCAAAGACCGGGGCCTTGGACGATCTTATCCGTAAGGTACAGGTTCGAGTAAAAAGTTCGATCACCGCTACAACGGACGAGACCGACGGCGGCTCCTCCTCTTCGGTGTCCATCGTAAGCCAGAGCGTGAGCGACCTTCAGCTGAGCGGTGTGGATTTTCTTATCGAAAAAACCCCCGAATACTATTATGTGCTTGCATTCGTCAACAAGGGCGATCTTCGCCGTTATTACATTGATAACGGAAAGAGAGTGCTCGAAGAGATCGTTAGCCTCGAAAAGCAGGCAAAAGCGTACGAACGAGACGGAGCAATCGGTCCCGCCATGGGAACCTATATTCAAATGCTTCCGCTCTTCCCGGAACTGATGGAATACAAAACCATCTATCGCGTGCTCGTCCGGCCGTCCGCCGACGGTCCCCCCGCCTTTTTCGAGGTCCTCGACAGAGGCGATCATACCGCCTCTTCAATCATCGACCTTGAGAAAACGGTGCAGGAAAAGGTGAAAACGCTCGAGAAGAGTGAGACGGTCGACCTCGATACCGCTCTCGATAAGATCGCCGTTATCCTGCGGAGGCAGGGTGTGCGAGGGGGCGGGCTCACGGTCCCCGCGCTGCTCTATAAGGAGACCGATTTCTCCAGTACTTTCGGAAGCTACGCGGCCCGGAAGCTGGAAGCACTCCTCACCGCCGAGCTCCCGTCGGGAGGAAAGACGACGGTTGTTCGCGGGAACTATTGGGAGACTGACGATACCATCGAACTGTTTACCGTTGCCCAGGAGGTGGAGTCGGGTGAGAAAATCGGGGCGGGGTACGCTTCCTTTCCCCTGACAACGCTTCCGCGGGCGTACGATATAAGGCCGCAAAATTTCGCTCAGGCGATGGTGGACCGGCTCCAGTTCGCCGAAGGGGCGATTACCGACGGAGGCATAACGGTCGAGGTGTGGACGAACAAGGGGAGGGACGAAGACAACCTGATCTTTACCG
The DNA here is from genome assembly GCA_964543975.1 of uncultured Spirochaetales bacterium. Taxonomy (GTDB): domain Bacteria; phylum Spirochaetota; class Spirochaetia; order SPDA01; family CAZJBZ01; genus CAZJBZ01. Next base: position 4,658 of record CAZJBZ010000047.1, on the reverse strand, counting down.
AGGGGGACACCCTCCAGCTCTACTTCCGCGTCAACCGTCCCGCATTCCTCCGGCTGACCTATATCCTGTCTACCGGCGCAAAGGTGCTTCTCGAAAAATCGTTCTATATCGGGATGAACGAGGTCAACCGGGTGGTGCAGCTGCCATACGAGTTCGAGGTTGTTCCCCCGCTCGGAGTGGAGCGGCTTATCGTCACCGCCTTTTCAGAGGAGCCCCCGCAGCCTAACACGAGAATCGCCATGATCGACGGGGAGCAGTATGAAGTGTTTACCACCACGCGGGAGGTTGTCGCCCAAACCCGGGGCTTGAAGAAGAAGCAGAAAACGGCCGGCGGAAAGGCGGTGAAGGTGGGTGAGGCGATGGTCACGCTGACCACCGTACCGGATGTGGATTAAATAATGTGTTCCGAAAACACCCGCTTCAAATCGATCGACAGCCCTTCAACAACGGTACACTCGACGACCGCGTCCCGCAGATAGACGGCCGGATATTCCGGGAAGTTTCCCTTATCATCGAGAAGGTAGACATGGACGTACCGGTTACCCGGGTCCACGATCCAGTACTCCCGCACCCCGTGACGTCGGTACAGTTCGTACTTAATGGTCATGTCTTTTCTAGATGTGTAGGGGGAGAGGATTTCGATGGTCCAGTCGGGCGCCCCGGTACACCCTTTCTCCGTCAGTTTGTTTTTATCACAAATGACCGATATATCGGGCTGCACGACGGTGTCAATATCGTCTTCCGCCTCGTCCGCGTGGCCGGGCAGCAGAACGTCAAACGGGGCAGCATAGACTTCACATGGATGCCCCTGAAGATAGTTGGCGATCTGTCGAGTTAATTCAATAGAATAACGTTGATGATACCGGTTCGGGGCGGGGCCCATGTTCCAGGCCGTACCGTCGATCAGCTCCCACCGCTCGTCGTCGGGCCACGTCCGGTAGTCGCCGTAGGTGTAGATTCTCTCGTTTTTTAAGGCAGGTCCGCTCATGTCTCTCATACCTCCTATTGTACTATAACGGGGCAAACCCCGCTACTGCTTCCGGGGGGTGGGTTTTTTTTCTTGATATTTTTTTTAAACTCTACATAATAAAACCATAGCCTAAATGCAGGAAAAACGTTTCGTGGGGGAGGCAAAAATGATACGTAAAATAGGTTTATTGACGTTTGTCGTTTTATTGCTTGGTGCCGCGGGTATCGGTGCGGAGACGAAGACAGCCTTGGTGATCGGCAACGGTGACTACGCGAGCTCGCCGCTTAAGAACCCGCCGAATGACGCCCGGGACATGAGTAGCGCGTTACAGGAGTTGGGATTTTCGGTGACCACCCTGGTTGATGCCGGCGGGCTAATGATGGAGCGGGCCATTCGGCAGTTCGGACAAGATCTGGCCCGGGACCGCGACGGTGTCGGCTTGTTCTTCTACGCCGGGCACGGTATGCAGGTAAACGGCCGCAACTATCTTGTCCCGGTAGACGCGGACATACAATCGGAGGACGAAATACGATGGAATTCCGTAGACGCGGGCCAAGTCCTTTCCAAGATGGAACGGGCCGCGAACCGGACCAATATCGTGATGCTGGATGCCTGCCGGGACAATCCGTTTAAACGGAGCTTCCGTACCGGCAGTCGGGGGTTGGCCCGCATGGACACTCCCACCGGTTCGTTGGTGGTGTACGCAACGGCCCCAGGAGACGTGGCCGCGGACGGTGACGGTCGCAACGGGGTGTTTACCGGCTCTTTACTCGAGCACATATACAAAAGTAAAGAGATAGAGGCATTACTGAAGGAGGTCAGGCGCGACGTTATGGCCGAAACAGGCGGTAAGCAGACGCCCTGGTCGTCTTCGTCGCTTGCCGGGAATTTCTATTTTACGTCTGCCTCGTCCGGCGGCGAGGAACCCTCTTCCGAGGAGAGTGGTGTCGTCGACCGGGACGGTCCCCCCTCCGATGAGACGGATGCCGTCGCGGGCGGCACGGGGGAACTGTTCGTCGATACGGTACCGAGCGGGGCGAGAATCACTATCGATGGAGAGGAGAAAGGGACCACACCGGTGCTTGTCTCCGGGGTCTCCCTTTACACCGATATTACCGTAGCGGCCCGAAAGGGCAACCGCAGCGGGAGTAAAGAGGTCCGTTTAGACGGGCCGGGCCTGCACGAGATATCGATTGTTTTGGACACGGAGAAGGGCAATCTGTTTGTGAAAAGCGTGACGCGCGACGTCGATGTCTACCTGGACGGGAAAAAGCAGGGCCCGCTTAGAAACGGTCTTTTCAAGGACGTTTCCACCGGCAGCTATACGGTGGAGCTAAAAGGTGAAGGGCTCTACTGGAAAGGGGAAGCGACGATAGAGACGGACAAAACGGCGATGGTTACCGCGGAGGTGCAAGAGGTGGGCACTATTGCCTACGAGGTCCCCTCCGGGGCCGCGGCCGTAGTCGAGGGCCCCGGCTTCCGCGAGAATATCTCCGGCCGGGGGGCATTGGAAAACGTTCCGGTAGGAAGTTACCGTGCTGTGGCGGACGGGGCTGAGTACTCCCGCGAAGAAGCGAGTTTTACGGTGCGCAAAGGGCGGGAGACGGAGTACGGACCGTACACATCAGGCGAGCTGCGGCTTGAATCCGACCCGTCAGGGGCGAGTGTGTACATCGACGGGAACTATACGGGGACGACCCCCCTTTCTGTTGCGGTGGAGAGAGGAAGCCGGGAGATAAAACTGACCAAATCGGGATATGAGGATTACACAGGCAGTGTGTACGTTACCGGGGGGAAAAAAACAAGCAAAAGCTTTACATTGGAGGAGGAAAGATACGATATTGGGGAGCGGGGCCCTGCGGGCGGACTGGTGTTTTACGATAAAGGCCGCTCTACCGACGGATGGCGCTACCTGGAAGCTGCCCCAAAGTCAACCGAGTGGAACAATAAAGTGTGGGATGCCAGGGGACAAAAAATGGGGGGTACCTCGACTAGAATCGGCAGCGGAAAAATGAACACGGAAAAAATTGTAAACTATTTGAACAGGCACGGTGGGTCCGGCAAAGCGGCCCAATTGTGCGATGACCTGTCGTACGGGGGGTACACCGACTGGTTCCTGCCTTCCAAGGATGAACTTGACCTTATGTATAAAAACCTCCATAGAAAGGGGCTTGGCGGCTTCGCTGACGGCACCTATTGGAGTTCGTCGGAGGGCATTAATCACTCCGCGTGGTACCAGTACTTCGGCAGTGGCCGCCAGGGCACCCACCTTAAGAACCTCGATTTACGCGTGCGTGCCGTCCGGGCTTTTTAACCCTGTTAAACAGCGAGCTTTGCTCGCTCCTGCTGTGCAGGGTTAAACAGGGTTAACCATTTAACAATTTAACTATTTTTTTGCTGTCTCCCCGGCCGCCGGCCGGGGAGACAGCAAAAAATCGCAGTTTGCCACTCGCGCACTGGACGGCCGGGTCCGGGCACCATCAGAAGCGGGCCTTAAACCACCGGAAGCTGCTGTTCTTGTGTCCATTACTAATGTAAGGAAGGTTTTAGTGAAAAAGGAAAAAAGATTCATTACAACTGTAATTTTGACATGTGCTATGCCTTTTTTGGCATTTTCTGAATCAAAAGAATATACAAAAGCAATAAGTGTTTTTAAAGATAAATATAAAGAATACTGCACAGAGATTCATGAAAACAATAATGGAAATGATGGAAAGCTTTTAGAGAATATTATAAAAGAATCATTTGATTATATACCTGAAATAAGCTCTTATAGTTATTTTAATTCTGATGTTCTTGAAGATTATCTTGAACTTAATGAAGACAAGATTTTTTTGACCGGAGTTTTATTCGATTTTAATGATGATATGAAAAAATATTATGCATATGATGATTGTATGATTGGAGAAATTAAAGCAAAAGAAAAGAAAATGGTAAGGATAGAAAATCCGGAGCTTGCAGAAATTGTAGGGGAGGAGATGCTCTGGAGAGCTGTTTATTTCACTTCTGAATTAAATGAAACTGGTGTTGTGCCTGAAGAAAACAGAATGGATCTCTGGGTTGCTACAGATGTCCATGGAAAACCTTCTGCTTACATAAATATAGAATATCTTCCGCAGGATGTTGACGCGCATGAGATGATGCATATTTAGCAGAGACAGACCAGGGAGAAAATTATATATAATAATGTTGAAGAGTTTGAAGCAATGGCTTTTGATCTCGCTTTCAATGCGTATTCAAATAATAATGAGCCAATAAAGAGGATTCTTGATGCCATTAATGATCAATATGAAAATTCTTTCAATTATAAGCCCGGTCGGTCATTCGAGTCGTATTTTGAAGAAAAAGGTTATACTCCAAAGAATCTTGATAAAATGACTTCTGAAGAAAAAGAAAAATTTGGAATAGAGCTTCTTAAAATAGCTCTAAGAAGAGGAAACAGACTTTTTGAATAGTTTGTTCTCAATAATCTGTCACCAATCGCGATAACCTGGTTAATGTAATTCGAAGGCAAAAGAGAGATGAGAAACTGTAAAAAGCCGGTCTTATAAGCAATTCACATTATAAATGCCGCCTTTTTTCATGGCTGGAACATGCCTCTCACGCTGATATTGAGGGCATAGTGTCGGGCCACTTCAAGAGATGGATAAGTCTGTATAACATATAACAGGTTATTTATATTAGTTTA
>CAZJBZ010000046.1:0-17343 GCA_964543975.1 uncultured Spirochaetales bacterium | reverse complement strand
GCATTCTCCAGGACACCCATCATCTTCCGGGCGAAGGTATCGTGAGGATTGTTCCTCTGCAACGTTTGTTCTTGTTTCATATTAATACATAACAATGAAAATCAGGTTCTTGCTTCTCAAAATGGCTAAATTACAAGAAAAATTTTCACATTACCGGTACCCCCGAGCGAGCAGGATGAAGAGGAATTGAATAAATTCTTGCGAGGCCGCCGTGTCATCAGCGTCGACAAGCAGATGGTACGGACCGAATCGGGCGGATTGTGGTCTCTCATGGTAGAGTATTACGGCACCAAGCCGCGGACCATCTTCGCCCCTTCCTTCCGGGAATAAGTCATACATCACGCTGTCAACAACATTACCGAGCCGTATTTCGACTCCATCGACCACGAGGTACTGAAAACGCTCCTCCGGCGCAGGTTCAAGGACCGGGCGCTTCTTCGGGTGTTCGATCTGATGCCCTCAAATTTACCCTGACGTTGGCGGACAGCGGTGAAGTCGTCCGAGGGGTGCCCTTTTTAGGATTTCTAATAAAACCGCACGGCATCTTCCTCTTGCGGCAGAGTAAAAGGAGGTTTACGGCAAACGTAAAAAAGAAATACTACGAATTAGCAAACGGCGCCATCGATGACAACCGATTCTCGGCAAGTCTGTCCGCGATAGTAGAGCATACCCGGATGGCCCGTTCGCTCCAATTTTGAAAAAAAGTATTGTGCAATTATGAGGGCAGTCTCCAGGGAATAGGGGTGTAAGAAAAACGGCACTGTCCGCCCGCCTTTTATCGTATAGAAGACAGGCCGGCAGCAATGTTCGGCTTTGAGGAATCCGGGTAAACCATGAGTGCCTCCATCGTGTTAGTAGGACCGGTCTGATGCATGCTCGCGCGTGGCCCCGTCCATGCGGTGGGAAGCCTGGCCGAAAGGGCGGTGGGGGCCTTATTGTTCGGTGTCTGCGTTTTGCTCAGCTGCCTGTAACTGGGCGATCTTTTCTGCTGAAAGGCCGGTTATTTCGCAAATCTCTTCTATCGGGTAATTTCTTTTAAGCATCTTTCTATCGTTATCTTCATTCCCTCTATCCTCACTATAGCGTAAAGAGGCTAGGAAGACCGGAGCAAATGGATTGTTGCCGGTTCCAAGGACCGCCCGTGAGATTTGATAATCGATAAGTTTCACAATTGGTACTCCATTTCGAGTCTGAAACCCCATCGGTCCCTACAATAACGGTCCGGCAGATAACTCGGGTCCGGATCGGTCGGAATAACGGCGCTTACCACCTCTTTTTTATATCTATTGAAAATCCGGTAGGTGTAGATGAAGATTCTCTCGGAAAGCTGCTTTTGTATGTTGGAAAGGAGGGCGGCTTGGGTTGTCTTTTCGACCTTTTTAGGTGTAGAGTTGCCCTATGAGTGAACACGAAAATATCCATTCGTATATCGAAAAAAACCGATCGGAAATGATACGGCTGCAAAAACAGCTTACCGCGGTTCCGGCAATTTCTCCCGACAGTGGAGGTGAAGGGGAAGAGAAGAAGGCTGAAGTCCTTATTCGTTTTCTTAAAGCGGCAGGGATAGAGGATATCGAGGTGTATAATGCTCCCGACGAAAGGGTCCCTTCCGGTAACAGACCGAACGTGGTGGCTACTATACCGGGGAACAAGGATGACCGCAGATTTTGGATCATGTCACACCTCGATATTGTTCCGCCCGGCAATAGGGAACTTTGGGAAAATGATCCCTATGAAGTTGTGGAAAAAGAGGGAAGGCTGATCGGCAGAGGAGTAGAGGATAACCAACAGGGATTGGTTTCTTCGGTTTTTGCCGCTTTGAGTCTTCTTAAAAACGGAATTGTTCCCGAATACACCGTGAAGCTCCTCTTTATTGCAGATGAAGAGATGGGTTCCCAGTACGGGATAAAGTACCTGATTGAAAACCACGATCTGTTTCTTGCGAAAGACTCCGTTCTCGTTCCGGATTCGGGTAACGAAGACGGTTCACTATTAGAAATTGCCGAAAAAAGCGTTTTGTGGCTCGAGTTTACGGTAGTTGGGCGCCAATGTCATGCTTCCATGCCCAACCACGGGATCAACGCGTTTACCGCCGGCTCGGAATTGGTCCTCCTCTTAGAAGATATGAAGAACCGGTTTAACCGATCGAATGATCTTTTTACCGTGCCTTACTCCACGTTTAGTCCTACCAGAAAGAGCGCGAATGTGCCGAATATCAACACCATCCCCGGTGAGGACATTTTCTGTATCGATTGCCGTATTTTGCCCGAAATTGAAGTGGATGAAGTCCTCCAAGAGATAGATGAAAGGATTAAAAAGGTGGAAGAAAAGAGGGGGGTGTCGATCAGTTATGAAATTAAGCAGCGTATGTCTTCAAAACCGACGTCAAGGGAATCGCTCATCGTCACCCGCCTTTCCGACTTAGTCCGTGACCTCTATAAGACGGAGCCGAAACTCGTCGGTATCGGCGGAGGCACGGTCGCGGCATACTTGAGAAACAATGATATTCCTACGGTAGTTTGGGCCAGGATCGCGGAGACGGCGCATAGTCCGAATGAATATTGCGTTGTCGATAATCTTGTGGGCGACGCAAAAATAATGGCCCGCCTTATGCTCGGCAGGTAACATATGTTACGGCAATTTCCTCTTTTTATTATTAAAATAGTCCAAAATTAGGGCGCGTCGAAAGCGGCGGCGCTCGGCATGAAACGATGAAGAGGAGATTGCGATGAAGAGAGATATCATAACCATCGACGAAGATGCGTGCACCGGCTGCGGTGCTTGCATTCCTAACTGCCCCGAAGGCGCGCTTCAGCTCATCGACGGAAAAGCGAGGCTGGTAAGTGATCTTTACTGCGACGGTCTTGGCGCGTGTATCGGCAACTGTCCCGAAGACGCGATCACTATTGAAAATCGAGAGGCGGAACCGTACGATGAATCACGGGTCATGGAAAATATCGGCCGGCAGGAAGAGACGCCCGATAAAACCTCATTTCAACCTTCCTCGTTGAGCCATTGGCCGGTGCAGTTTCATCTTTTAAATCCTTGCGCTTCAGTCTATGAAAAGAGTGATTTGCTTTTGGCCGCGGACTGTACCGCCTTTACAGCGGGTAATTTCCATTCCGCCTACCTTCAGGGCAAGACCCTTGCGATTGCCTGCCCGAAGTTGGATTCAAATCAGCAGGTATATCTTGAGAAATTGATAACCTTGATAGATGATGGGAAGATCAACACCCTCTCGGTTCTCATTATGGAAGTACCCTGCTGCAGGGGGCTCCTCAAACTTGCCGAAACAGCGAGGGAGCATGCTTCGAGAAATATCCCCATTAAACGGATGGTTATGAGCGTCAAAGGAGAACTTCTTCAGGAAGAGTGGATGTAATGCGCCCTTTTATGTGCGGAGAAGGAAACCGTTACTCAATCGCCGTATCGCAGATAATGAGGATACGGCCTTCGGTAAGGAGTTTTCGATTAGCATCGGAATAGAGGATTTTTCTCGCCGCGTCACTCGGTAGAATGATGTCGGTGCGGTTTCTGCCGAAAAGCGCGGTGGCCATGGTCCGAAAAGGGGTAAAACCGATTCTTTCTACAAACGGTTTTTCATCAATTTCTGAAGTATAGGCGGCCAATCCCCACTTTTTTAAGTATGAAGGATTTACCATCCCTTTTTCCACCACAATATTCATTTCCGGATCAAAAAGGGTGGGGAAAAAACACGGATTAAGAAGTGTGGCGGTTTCTTCCCCATGCACGGGGTAGGCACCCATCGCGTAAATCACGATTCCGGAAAACTCTGTTGTCGGCTCATAATCGAGCAATCGAGGCGGCGCGTAGGGGGTTGTGTGGATTATAAAAAGGGAAACAATTTCGGGAAAGAGCCGAAACTGATAACGTATCAGAAATGTTGTCATATCTTTTGAAAAGCGACTGTAAAGGACGATTCCGCTTTTTGCAATGTTTTCGAGTGATTGGACAAGCTCCGGGTCTTCGAGCATCAAGGTCCCGATTGTTTCGTATGAATCGACCTTTATCCCGAAAGCTCCGTCTAAAAAGAGTTGAGGAAGGTATTTCTTAACTGTATATTCAGATTCCTGCCGTACCGAGGGGTAAAAGGCGTCTTCCGAGCTGAGATCAACCACAACATCCATTGTCATGGTCCCTTCTTTCCAATTAATGGTGGATTCCCACGATAATTGATCGAAATCGATACACCAGCCATTAATCGGTATAAGAAAGAGCAATACCGTTACAATCACGACCGTTAGAGATTTACCAGAATTTTTCCACATCTTTATACTTCCGTTCAATACCCTTACGTGCGGGCACTTTAAGTGTTTGTCCGATCCTTATATAGGAATGAAGGGGGAGGGAGTTTGCTTCGGCCAGTAATTCGGGTGTCGTATCGAATTTCCGGGCGATGCTCCAGAGAGACTCTCCTTCTTTGACCGTATACGCGTTGGTAAAAAGGATGGATTTCTCAGCTCCCGCCCCCCTGCCTGTATACGGGGGTATCTCTTTATAGTAAGGGATGACGATCCTCGAACCGATGCGAAGCGTTTGAGGTTTGGTTCCGGGATTATATTGCATAATAAGCGGGACAGTCACCTGGTAATGTTCGGCAAGCTCCGACAGCGTATCTCCGGACCGAATGGTGTAGAGATGAAACCGGATTAAACCGTCACCCCCGCGGGTAACCGTCTCTTTTATAACATCGGAATATTCTATGGGAATTTTCAACATATACCCGAAATTGATCGGAGGGGTAATAAAATAATTTAATTCACTGTTTCCCCACCGCAGTAGTTCAAGCGGGGTCCCGCTTTTTTCGGCCAACAAACGAATATCAACCGCGGTTTCCAGTCTGATTCGCTCCCATCGTTGTCCTTCGTTCCATGTAATCGGTACGCCGTACTCATGTTTGTTAAAAATAATATGCAATATCGCGAAAAATTTAGGAATGAAATGGGCGGTCTCCGTCGGCAGGACTCCGGCATCGAGAAGTTTCCAAAAATCGCCGGTCCCCGTTTCTTTCACGGTCCGTCTCATTCGGGTCAATCCGCAGTTATATGCCGCGATCGCGGAAGGCCAATTACCGAGTATCGAATAATTATACTGCAGCTTATGGACCGCGGCCACGCTCGCCTTCCAGAAGTCCCGCCGTTCGTCAACCCACGAGTCTATTCGCATGTCATACGGTCCTATGCTGTTTGTCATAAACTGCCATAGACCCGCCGCTCCCGATCGCGACAGTGCGTATGGATAATAGGCTGATTCGACAACCGGTAAAAAGAGAAGAACGCGCGGAACATCGGCCTGTTCAATCATTTCAAAAACCAAATTCCTATAGTAGGACGATCGTTCAAGGGAACGGGAAAGCCAGGCGATCCTCTCCGGTTCGGAGTATCTCGCCAGATAATAATCGAACAGCGGATGGTCCCGCGTTTCGAACGAAGAAAACCGTTCAAAATCGGGATGGTGAAGGGTCTCCTTCGCGCCGGTGGTTTCAGCCGGAATGGAACGGCCCCTAAACTCTGAAAGGTGGACTTGCCGGCCCGGCAGCGGACCGGCCGTCACTATCGAATGGGAAAAAATCGTGAGAAGAAAAAAAAGAGGGATAGTGTGTGAAAGATACCGATTATAACGCTTCATTGTCACCGGCAAACGGTTTTTCACCGAAGTAGATTCCGGCCCACTCCCAACGACCGTGCCGTTCCGGATCCGCGGGGAAATGTACTTTTCGAAAGTAGAGGTACCATGTTTTTATCCGATACGACCACCCTGTTGTTTTTAAGTATGCCTCTTGCGCGTTGGAATCTCTATCCAAATCGGCCATATACCGGATCCTCGAATTAAGAAAAGTGCCTAAGTGCTCCTCGAAATCTTCCTCACTCTTCTTCACCTGTTCTTCCCATGAGGTTGTGAAGAAGTTGATCTCCGACATATACCTGCGGAGTGTTCTTACGTCCCGCCTGTAGATCGCCCATTTGATTGTGTTCACTAAATCATCAAGGCTTTCCATAGTCCAGTCTTCACCGTCGTAAAGATAGAAGTCGACCATACTCTGTGCTTCTTGTTGTGCTTCGGGAATACCCGTAATATGTGTTTCCGGAAATTTCAGAAAGTTCTTATAAGCCTGAATTGCCAAGTCCCACTCGCCGAGCTTTTCGTACGTCGTCGCCAGCCGGTAGTAGGTTGACCCTTTATCGATCTCTTCCGGAAATCTTCCCAGTAAGTCTCGATAGTAATTCACCTTTACTTCGGGGGTATCGACAAGTTGGACTAAATTCTTAAGGCAGATGTAGTGAACGGATTTACCTCTGACCGACAGGTCGGAATAGTTATTGAGGATCCGTTCAAAATAGTGAACGGCAAAAGGGTATGCCTTTTCTTCCATGTAATTTTGAGCTACTATAAGAAGATAATAGGCGTTAAAAGGATCTTCCTGATTTTTTTGAATGTAAGTGGTTAGAAAGAGATTTAATTTCTTTTTATATCCGGAATTATGGAGTAGTTTTATTATCCGCTGAATGACAATGAATTTGCTTTTATTTTCAAGTATGGTAAAGAGTTGTTGTAATTCTTGCTGCTGTTCATTGTTGCCGACAATGTAGTAAGAGTTATTTGTTCGGCAGCCGATTACGCTGAATATAACCGAAAGAAGAAGCAGGCTAACGGATACAGTATTGCATTTCATATCAGGTTGAGAATAGCATAGGAAGTTCACGGTTGGCAAGTCGAAACAGTTTTGATACACTATTCCGGTTTCGGGAAAGGACACGGTATGCGAAAAGATAAAAAGGGTTCTTCAGTGAGAACCAGGCGTACTGGAAAAAGGTTCAGATTTTCCAATATTCTCGTCGTCATAGGGTCGCTTTTTTTATTGACAGGATTTATTCTCCTCCTTCAGACGACGGACCATATTCACAATATAGAGACCCTTTGGCCTGTCCCTTTTATACTTTTAGGTTTCTTTTTTCTCTATCTTGTCATTTTTCATCACGGGCCGCCTCGATATATTTTTTCAGGAATCTTTCTTTCCGTAGCCGGTTGCTGGTATTTAATCCTCAACACGTTGTTGGCGAGTATAGAACTTTCCTCTATTTGGCCCACATTCATGGGCATCGCGGGAGCGGCGCTCATCGTCTATGGGTTAAAAAGAATCGGCGGAGCGCGGATCGCGCTTCTTATCCCCGGTATTACCATCGTCATCCTCTCTTTATTGTTTTTATTTTTTAGTTTGGATTTAATCGAAAGAAATGTGAATGATTTTGCGCGAATTTGGTGGCCGTTTTTGTTGATTTTAATCGGTGCCGATATGATAATAGCATTCTGTATTCGGCGTATCCAAAGGAAGGATAATGAGTAATGCCGGTAAACCGGTGCTTCTTGTTTTACTTCTTCTTTTTTCAGGCTGCGCCGGTACGCCCACTCCTCCCTTGGCACCTGATGACAAGATAAGAGAAAGTAACGATAACGCGATCCGAGAACAATCCGAAATCCTCAGGCAAATTGAAAAGCAAATCATCCTGGGCACCTCCGAATCTTTGACCCGAGCGCTTGAAAAATTGTCATCGGATGAAATTGGTGAGTGTGAGAAAGGAAGAGAACTCAATTATTTAGGCAGACAGTTCTTCTCCCTTCTCTATCCGCATAAAAAAAAAGAGAATGGCATACCGTCGGCCCCTGCGGGAAGTATCTATCCGGATATTTTCTCATCGGTGAAAAACGGCACTTTCTTTGAAGGTTCGCTCATGAACGAGAGTTTTTTCTTTCTTGTGAGCAAGAGTATGGTGGTCCTCTATTCCGATGATCCCGAAACGAACGATTTGGTTGAAACCTCTCTTCGGTCCGCTCTTTCAAAGGAAGAGAAGAGTGTGATACCATACTATCTTCTGGGAATTGTCAAAAGGAGGCAGGGGGAATTGAGGGCCGCATACGAAAATATTACGACGGCATTGGAAATTGGTCCGGATATGGATGTTGCACGGTTGGAATTGGCGCGTATCTATGCCGTTCAGAACAGATATGAAGAGGCAATCGAGACGATCGAACCGCTTTTCTCTCTTTTTCCGAATGATATCGAGCTGTTTCGAATCGCCGCCGAAGCGTATTATCATCGCGGACGGTACGAAGAAGCGCTCTCCTACACCGATTCTTTGATCAGCCTGAGTGACGATCCTTCTTACCTCCTTTTGCGTTTAAAAATTCTCTATCGTCAGGAAAGTTATGAACGGGCGAAAAAGATTCTCAAAATCGTTGACACCGGAGGACTGAAAACGGCCGAGGCGCGCTATATTCAGGCTGATATTTACTATAAGACCGGTGAACCTTTAAAAGCCTTGGAACTATTGAGTGACGCGTATGTCACTTTTCCTGAGAGTCTGCCGATCAGGGAATTCTACGGCAGACTGCTTTTCGAAAACGGGAACGAGAACAGAGGAATTTCGGTCTTAGAGGACGTTCTCGATCTGGAACCGGAGAGTGTATCGACATTGAATCTTTTATTGGATTATTCGATACAACGGGAGGAATGGGAAAGCGCGGAAAGATACGTTGAGAGGCTTCTGCAATTGAAAAAAACTCCCGAGCTCATGATTACCGCTTTTTCCGTCTATTCGAGAACGGGAAACACCGAAGAGGCGCGTCAGACTGCTGAAGAGCTCTACGCGATTGATGACGATAATCCTCGCTATAGTATTCCGCATATTCGGGCACTCATAGAACAAGGAAATTCGACGGAAGCGGCCCTGGCGGTAAGGAGAGGATTGGCTTCGGTGGAATCGAGAAAGCCGCGGAGCGAATTATACTATCTGCTCAGTCTTACGATGGATGATGAGCGGGAGCGGATCCGGCAGCTTCAGAACGCGCTTTTTGAAGACTTGCGGAACAGAGAAGCGCTTGTCGCGATTTCCGATTTGTACAGACAATTGGGGGACTACCCGAAAGCCCTCCGGTACATTAAGCAGGCTGAAAACATTGACCCGGCTGATAGTGAAATACGTCGGAAGAGACTGGAATTGGAGCAGCGTGTTGAATAAGGCGTGGTACACAACGCTCATTGTCGGAATAGTCATCTTCTCGAACTTCTCCTCTCTGCCGGTATTCGGTGAGGGGGATTTTACCGGCGCGCCCTTCAAAGAACAGTTTAAAGCGTTTGAAAATGGTCCGCCGGGAGAACAGATGATCGGTTTTACCTTGCGTGACTGTTATGAAGTACTCGGAATTCCCGATGAGGTAACCGTAATGCGCGGTGAAGCGGTGGAGAAGGACGTCGTGGTCTTTTTTTACGAAGAGTCGCTCTACCTCTACTGGTACGACAATCGGGTATGGCAGGTGCGGTACGACGAACGGTTTACCGGCAATTTTCGCGGCATACGGATCGGTATGACGAGAAGTGAAGTGTCGAGGATGCCGGCAGAACCAATGATACGGGAGTGGGATTTGTATGTGTACAGTATTGATGACCGGGGCTTTCCGATCCATATGGCAGTCTATTTTGAGAGAAGTCGTGTAATAGATATCTATGTTTACAGGGCTGATTTTTAAGATGAGGTGAGGCGATTGCCTCAATGGGAAAGAGGAGCGCATGTCTTTTGTATGTCTGTCTTTAACAGGCGAGACTCTCGAAGAGAATCTATCGGCCGCCCGCCGCTACCGCGCGGTTGTTGACATGTATGAATTACGTGCCGATTTCTTACGCCCCGATGAACAAATCCAAGCGAGTCGGTTTCCGGATATGGTGGAAAAACCGGTCATCCTGACTATCCGCCGCCAATCCGACGGGGGTCGGTTCATTTTTTCGGAGGAGGAACGCACCGTTCTTTTCCGAAGAACGGTGCGCGGCCCTTTTTCTTACATCGATTTGGAATCTGATTACAACTCCTCTGTCGTTGAAGAAACGGCGAGAAAAAGAGATATCCGTATTATACGGTCCGAACACGATTATACCGGAGCGGATGGCGACCTCGTCGGACGGGTGAACAGACTGCCTCATGCCCGCGACGAACTTCCGAAACTCGCCGTGGCCCCTCATTCCGGACGGCAGCTTCTCAACCTTCTCAAGGCGTATGAGCAGCTCCGTACCCGTGAAAAAATAGTCGTAGGGATTGGAGAGTACGGGTTTCCGACCAGGATTCTCGCGCTTCGGCTGGGAAGTCTTCTTACCTATTGTTCTCCTCCCGAGAGAAGTGCCGCTCCCGGACACATCGACCCGAAAACACTCCATGATGTATACAGAATTTACCGGATTACCGAAAAGACCGATATTTTTTGTATTATCGGTAATCCGGTGCTCCATTCAAAATCACCCCTTATCCACAATGAAGGGTATCGGCAAACGGGGAAAGACGCGGTCTATCTTCCTTTTCCCATGGATGATGTTTCCGTTTTTTTCGAAATAGCGGACATTCTCCCTGTACAAGGCGCGAGTGTCACCATGCCCTTTAAGCAGGATATAATACCCTTTACATCGGAAGTGAGTAAGGAGGTGGAAGTCACTAAGGCGTGCAATACCGTCGTACGGAAAAAAGGCGGGTGGATTGGATACAATTTCGATAGTAAGGGCTTTATCGTTCCGCTTCAAAAGACGGTGGGAAGAGACTCCTTGAAAGGATTGCGTGTTTCGGTAATCGGTGCCGGCGGAGCGGCACAATCGGTGCTCTACGCGCTCACCCTCTCCTGCGCCTCCGTGTGCGTCTTTAACAGAACGGTAGAGAAAGCCGCCCGATTGGCCGCTCGATTCGGCTGCGAATACGCAGGATTGGATGAACAAGAGAAAATATCGCGGTTCTCCGATGTTATCGTTCAGACCACCGGAGTTGGTATGCATCCCTTTGAGAACGAAAATCCCGTCCCCCGCTATTCTTTCCGCGGGAATGAGATTGTTTACGATCTTATCTACGCGCCGCCTCAGACGGTTTTTCTTACAAAAGCGAGAGAGGCCGGATGCACTGTTCTCAACGGAGAGCAGATGCTACTCGAACAGGCGAAAGAGCAATTCGCGCGATTTACCGGAGAGAGCTATCCGGGACAGGAATTCGAAATGTGAACTAAATTTGTTGTAAAAGGTAATAATGACCCGAAATTCGGTGACGGTTTTTTCTACAGAGCGGTTCTTTTCAACCTAAAAGTGAACCGCGGACTCGGCGGACGAGGCTCATTTTCTCTACTCTGAGTGAAAGGCCCTTACCATCCGGTATTTCAACCCCTCTCAAGCGAAGATCGTTGCCGCTGCGTACTAAAGCCTCCGGCTGTATGGTGATATGCTTCGGTTTTCCTTCCGCCGTCCGCTCAATTATTTCTAAAAGTGTATCCGGGTTTCGAAGGGCGTATTCAATCAGACGCACCTTTCCCATGTAGTCGAGCCCTTTTGCCTCCTCTTTGCCTCCGAATTCGGGCTGATCATAGATTTGGTTTGGAAAAAGAATTAATTTCTTCTCAATCCGAGCTCTATACTCTTCGGTTGTCTCTTCCGGCAGATCCAATTCTTTTACAACGGTCAGTAATTCACACTGTAAACGCTCTTTCTCTTCTAAAGCATCTTTACAAGAGGGGCGCGCTCTTTGGGCGGGCTCGGAGGAGATTTCAAATTGTCCTATTTCGATTCGATCTCTTTTCAGGGCGGAGCCGGACTGCCCGGACCCAAATTGTTCCAGGACTGCTTGGAATTCGTTTTTTTGTTCCTTTTTCGCAACGCCGTCCGACCCGCTCTTGAATACAAGGTACCGAATGCCCATTTCCAGGAGGACCCTGCTCCATTCGCTCTTTTCTTCGTGTGAAAGGAGATAGACGCCCGGGGCAAGAGTGGCCTTGATATAAGGCTGCAGCGCGTCCGAGTGTTCGATGATTTTTTGCATTTCCTTCTCTACGGTCAGGACAAATCCTTCATAAAGGGTGACGTTTGAAAACTCCCGCTCCCACTGGTCAAGAGAGAACGCGATATTTTGAGGCAGACGGGTATTGCTGTTGCGCTCCAAATAGTCGACGATCTCGTCCGCGGTATAGCCGTTTTCTATACCTCGCAAAAAAGACTCCTTTTTCAACTCATACCGGGGATAGATGTCGAGCTGGACAAGTTCCGCTATTAAGGCCGTAGGAAGGGCGGTCTCAAGAGCGGTCCACGGTTTAAGGGTAAGTACGAAATTCGGCTGCACAATCAGAGGCGGTTCACCCTTTTGCCGCATAAAACCGGTCTTCGCTTCATCCTCGCCGGGAAGAACGGTCCGCCTGTACCCTTTCGGCGGACCTGCTTCGTCCGCGCGGGCAGAGGGAACGAGCAGCCCAAGAATTTCAAGCGGGCGGATAATCACGGCGGCATCGAAATTCCGGATACCACAGGTTATGAGAAGCAGTTTTATCACTTTTTGGAGGTTTTCCCCGTCAAGGAGTGCGTTCGAAGGAAAAACGGAAAAAAAAGAGTGCAAGAATCGATACGCTTCTTTTTCCATGATGTCGACGCCCATCGAGGCAAGAAGGAGCACCACCGCCTTTGTCCAAAGATAGAGGTGGCGCTTTTGTCTCTCCACTTTACCCAGCTCAATCCACCTCGAAAAGGAGGGGTATAATCCGCACTCCTTTTCCTCAATCAGACCGCACCGGGTTAAAACGCGGGTAAGGAGGGTCAATCTATGACCGATTGGAGTGGAGGAGAGCAGGGCGGGAATACGCCGTGCCAGCTCCTTTTCCGTTTTCTTTCGTATTTTTCCGTCACTTCGATAGAGGGCGGGAGTTCTGAAGAGAAAAGAAAGAAAGGCAGCGGAAAGCTGATCGGAAAACCACGGAAGTGGCGCGGACGGTCCGTGCTCGGGAATTGGCTGCCAGGAAATGAATCCGGTTTTTCCGTCGTCGGTTTTCAGGGCGGGAATTAACAAAGGATTTACCCGTATTTCCTGAGGCCCCGTCTCTCTATTCCGGTAGAGTATCAGCCGCTCTTCTAAATTGATTAGGTGGCGATGGATGTCGAGATACTTTCTCTCATTTTTAAAAAAAGTGATTACGTCGTCTATTGTTATGACACCGAGAGTAAGAACAAGGTAAATGAGTTCTCGGTCGCGGTCGTCGAGCAGAGTGATGATTCTGCGCTGTGTCTCCTCTTTTTGGAGAAAGACAATCAATGTGTTGATTATCGAATGTTTATTAAAAGGCGTTTTTAACGGACCCAGATAATTTTTTACAATCTCGAAAAAGAGAGTGTCGGGGAGCTGAAAGAGGGTGCTTTCCCAATGGGCTAATACAGTCTTCTCAGACACTCGGATTACACCTCCAATTCCTCGTGGGTCCAATGTTCTATATGATAATTATACCCCTGTTCGGTCAAGAACATCTGCCTGTTTCGGGCGAACTCTTCTTCGACCGTATAGCGGGAGACGATTGAGTAGAAGTAGCTGTTCCTTTTTTTAGGCCGCAGAATTCTTCCCAGTCTTTGGGCCTCCTCCTGTCTGGAACCGAAGGTGCCTGAAACCTGGATCGCCACGGAAGCGTCGGGCAGATCGATGGCGAAATTGGCGACTTTCGATACGACAAGGGTCCTTATCTCTCCCCCGCGGAACTTACCGTACAGCAGTTCCCGCTCCGGATTGGGCGTTTTGCCTGTAATGAGGGGCGCTTCGAGAAGAGTGGAGAGTTCTTGTAATTGATCGAGATACTGTCCGATTACGAGAATCGAGTCTTCACTGTGGTTCTTAAGGAGCATGTGAGTAATGGTCATCTTCAGCGGATTTTCGGAGGCTAATCTGAATTTCCTCCTTTTTTCGGCGACCGCGTAAGGGATTGTAAGCTCCTCGGGAAGGTCGACTCTGATTTCGTAACAGTTTGCTTCGGCTATCCACCCTTTTGCTTCCAACTCTTTCCACGGCACATCGTAGCGTTTTGGACCGACGAGAGAAAAAACATCGGTCTCCAAAGTGTCCTCCCGGACAAGTGTCGCGGTCAACCCTAATCGACGAATGGCTTGAATTTCGGCAGTAACCCGGAAAACAGGCGCGGGAAGGAGATGCACCTCGTCATAGAGTATCAACCCCCACTTTTTGCTCCGAAAGAGTGAAAAATGGGGGAACTCTTCCTCCTTATTCCTCCTCCAGGTTAAAATCTGATAGGTTGCGATTGTTATCTCTTTAATTTCTTTTCTATCCCCTGTATATTCACCGATTTGTTCTTTCGAAACGTCCGTTTTGTCCCGCAATTCTTCCATCCATTGATGCACCGCGGCGACATTTGTGGTGAGGATGAGGGTGCTCGTCTTCAATTTTTCCATTACCGAGAGACCGACGATGGTTTTTCCCGCCCCGCAGGGAAGAATAATGGTCCCGAAGCCGGTGCCGGGACGCATATCACCCACAAAGGTATCCACCGCCTCCCTCTGATATTCGCGAACTGAAAACGGTTTTCCGGATTTTGTGGTCTTTTTCAGGGAGATCGAAAGCGGATCGCCTTCCCGCAGCGGTATCCTGTCCTTCACCGGATAACCCAAGCGGGTAAGCTCCTGCTTTACCGTTCCGCGATCGGTCACCTTAATCAGATACCCCTCGGATGCCGGAACAAGAAACTCCTTTATTCTTTTGTGAGATTCAATCTCTGCTCGTATCGCTTTATTTTCTACCCGGAGCAGGTAGTAGTCGTTGTTTTCAGTGGGGAAAAGGACCAGTTTCCCGAAGCGGGAGACGGTGTCCCGAATAAAATAGAGAACATTCTCCGGCAAGGGATAGCGGGACCACCGTTTCAGCCGGTCAATCGTTTCATCGGCGGATAAACCGAAAGAGGCGGCATTCCAGAGTGAAAGGGGAGTCATCCTGTAGGTATGAAAGTGCTCGGGAGATTTCTCCAACTCGGCGAACAGTGAGATTTCGGCACGGCACTGCCCGCTCGAGGGTGCATGAACATCGAGGAGGAGAGTATGGTCACTTTGAACAATAAGCGGTTTCATAACCAAAGAGAGTAAAGGAAAGTGGTTCTTTTGTTCAATCAGTTCCATGGAAAGCCTTCTTGCACAAAAGAATGAAGTGTAGGAAGATAATATTCTTCGACATGAATACAATCGTAACCGATACTTTTCGTCGGGCTCTTATCGATTATCTCTATCTTATGAATAGGCGTTACTCTCCCAAATCATCGTTAAAACTGGTTTGCGACAGATACGGTTTGGATCGAGTGCAGCGCACTGTGCTCTTTCGGGGTGTTACGGACGGAGAAACCGCGAGAAAAAGAAAGAGGATGTTAGAATACAGTATAGAGGGAAAAGAGATAATGGTTGATACCTACAATGTTTTGTTTACGGTATGCAACTACCTTCTCGGTCGGGTGCTTTATATCGCGAACGACGGTTTTCTGCGCGACGCGGGTGAGGTATTCGGAAAACCTCTCCGTGATCGGTTTATGGAAAAAAGCGTCGCCCTGATTTTTGACTATTTCGCGGAGCGGAAACCGGCCGTCCTCCATTTTCTACTCGACAGTCCTGTCTCCTACAGCGGAAATCTGGCGGGAGAGCTGCGTCACCGCCTTGAAACAATTTCCCTTCGGGGCGGGACGGAAGTAGTACCTTCACCCGATTACTTTTTAAAGAGAGCGGAAAAAGGTATCATTGCCACTTCGGATTCGGTCGTACTGGATAAGACGACGGTTTCCGTAGTCGACATAGCCCGCTTGGTATTGGAAGAACACTATACTCCTTCATTTATCCGGATCGACCATCTTGTCGCGGAAGGTCCCTCTTAGGATTGTTACGGTTCGCCGTCTTCTCGGCTGCCTCGGAAGAAAAGCAGAAGCGACCTGCCGAAGGTCCGTTCATCGTAGACTGAGAGGGACGATACATCTTTTATCGTTCGCTCGTTCTTCGGCAGATGGAGGATGCAGATGCCCTCCTCACCCAAAAGACCGCCGGTACCGACGCGCTCCAGCAGCTCTTCCTTGTACGGGTACCGAAACGGCGGATCGAGGAAGACGATATCGAACCTTCTTTTTGCCGTCATGATGTACCGTTCCGCCGGCATAAAAGAGGCCTTTATCTCTGATTCCGCTATTGAAATATTTTTCAGAAGTGTCCGTTTCTTCCCTTTATCTTTTTCTATACAGTAGACGGGAGAGCAGCCGCGGGAGGCCGCCTCTATTCCGACGATCCCCGACCCGCTGAAAAGGTCGAGAAACGAAAACCCTTCCAGCGGTCCCAAAATGTGGAACATCGATTCCCGCATTCTGTCCATCGCCGGCCGGATTTCTCCTTTCGGGCATTCGATCTTTTTTCGTACATATTTTCCGCCGGTTACTCTCAATAGCTCCGCATCCTTAGTCGTCGGCGAACATGGAGCTCATTCTGTCGTCTTCCCGTTCAATGATGTGCTGGGGGTTCCCTGCCAGAATACCTGCAACATTTCGAAACGGTTTTCCGATATGCATACCGGAGTTGTCTATTGAAAACTCCCGTATCTGTTTGTCGTGCATCGATCCTCTCATTTTGAGGACGGTCAGCCCCCGGCGCATTTCGCCGTACATCTCGACATATCGGAGCAGGATGATGGAGTCGGTCAGAGTGGAGATATGGCTTTCGGTTACGGACGGACCGCCGGTAAGCGTCGCCGTCGTTGATGTAAACAGCCCCGCGATCTCTTCATGCTTGATGAAGGAGGAGAGACCGATTACGAACTCCCGAAAACCGCGTACGGTGGAGATGCGTTCCAAAGCTGATAGGCTGTCTATGGCCACGCGGGTCGGTTTGAAATCGGTAATCGTATCTTTGATCATAATCAAGTGGTCTTCCAGACTCGCCACTTCAGGATAGAGACAGACTACCTTTAACAGTCCGTTTTCCACCATCTTTCTGAAATCGACACCCCAGCCGATGGCGTTCCTGTAGAGCTGCTCGCTGCTCTCTTCGAACGCGAAGAGGATGCTTTTTTCATTATTTTTAATCCCGCCTGCGATAAACTCGGTGGTCATCAACGTTTTACCGGTACCGGTGGCGCCGCTTACGAGGATGATTGAATCTCTGAAAAAGCCCGAACCGCACATCTTGTCCAATTCTTCGTTGCCCGATGTAATACGGAGGTCTGAAGAGCTCTGTTTCAATTCTATGGCCGAGAGCGGAATGACGACGATACCTTCATTATCTAGAATAGTGAACGGAAACTCGCCCTTCTGATGGGAGGTGCCGCGGAATTTAAGGATCTCTATCGTCCTTCTTCTTTTTTCCTCTTCTAAGACGTTCCTGAGAATAATGACATTGTCGGTCACGTATTCTTCCATTCCGTAGCGGGCAATGGGGCCGTATTCATCCAGCCGTTCAGCGGTCAAAACCGTGGTTACGTCCAGTTTTTTCATGGCCGCCGTGATGCGAAGGAGTTCCCCCCGCAAAAG
>CAZJBZ010000045.1:0-17434 GCA_964543975.1 uncultured Spirochaetales bacterium | reverse complement strand
GATTCGAACAGTAGGCTGTAGGAATTCAAAATGTGAACGATTGTATTGAAAATAGACCGTCAATTTGATGATTCTGCTTTGTAAAAGACCTCTCTGTAAAGAAAATCGTCATCAAATCGACGGTCCATATTACCTATTGCTCCCAATTTAGTTCGCATTTTGAATTCCTGACTCAATTGCTTAGAGAGCCGTCAATTCGGAATGTGGAATTTGCATGATATTTTTCATGACACAAAAGAAACTTTCTTCTTTTCTTGCCCTTTCCTATTTTATTGTTTTTTCTTACAATAAGAGAAAAATCGTGAAGGCGGATGCAGGTGTGAGTAGAATTTCGGAAAAGATAAAGAAGCAGCTTTTGACCATGGCGGAAGATTTTACTCGACAACTCCCGACAAGACTTTCCGCGATAGAGGAAGGCATCAATAGAGTCCTGACGAAAACCGAAGACCCGTCGGACCTTTCGGAATTGGAAGAGCTTCATCGCAACATACACAAATTGAGTGGCTCGGGTGCTACATTCGGTTTCGAGTCCTTATCCGCACTTTCAAAACAAATTGAAGTTATTCTTATGAAAGTGTTGGAAAGGGGAGGGAAAATCGAAGGTCGGGAAGAGGAGCAGATTGTACAACTCTTCAACAAAATTAAAGAGGACAGTTCGTGTGATCAAAAAGAAGAGACTATTCAAGAATTGAGCGCGGAAGTGGAAGGGGAGGTTCCCCAGCTGAGAAGGACCGCAAGTTCAAAAATACTTCTTTACCTTACCGATAGGCGCTACACTCTTAAGGAAGAGGTAAAGCAGCAGATCGGATTTTTCGGCTATGAAGTGGAAACGATTTTTGATTTCGAGACACTGAACAAGCAGATCGATCTGGAAATAAAGCAATTGCTTATCATCAACTCCCACTTTTTACATCTTTCTAATACAAGCATAAAAGAGTTGTCCGCGATAAAAAAACAGTACGAAGAGACCCTGAGAATTATCTTTGTTTCGGAAGATGATGATTTCGGACACCGTCTGGAAACGGTGAGGGCCGGGGGCGACGCGTTTTTTCAATTTCCTCTCGATATCGGTAGATTCATTGAGCGCGTAGAGAACCTTATTAAAGTTGAAGAAACAGAACCGTATCATATTCTTATTGTCGATGACGATCCTGAACAAGTTTCTTTCCACGCGCTGCTGCTCCAGCAGGCGGGCATGATTACTTCGGTAGCGCGGGACCCGAGCCAGGTGGTAAAAATCTTAGTTGAGGCAAAACCTGAGATGATCCTGATGGATATGTATATGCCGGGCTGCAGCGGGATGGAACTGGCGGCGGTCATTCGTCAACAGGAGGCATTTGTCGGCATTCCGATCGTTTTCCTTTCCATTGAAACCGATATGGATAAGCAGCTTGCGGCTATCCGACTTGGAGGTGACGATTTTCTCACCAAACCGATACGACCCGAGCATTTGATCGCTTCCATTACCAATAGAGCGGAACGGACGAGAAGCATGCGTTACTTAATGGAGCGTGATTCATTAACCGGACTGCTCAATCATACCAACTTAAAGGAACAGCTCAGTCGTGAGGTTATGAGGTGCCGTCGTTCAGGCAGTCAAATTAGTTTTGCGATGATCGATGTCGACCACTTTAAACGGGTGAACGACCGGTATGGACATCTGACCGGCGACAGGGTATTGAAGAGTCTGGCCCGTCTTCTCCAGGAACGGCTGCGCTCGACGGACATTATCGGCAGATATGGAGGGGAGGAGTTTGCCGTGGTCCTCATCAACACCAATGTGCTCAACGCGAAGAAAATAATGGATGAAATTCGAAGCAAATTTTCAAAGCTGATTCAACGGGTCAACAACGAAGAGTTTTTGGTAACCTTTAGTTGCGGAATCGCGGGGTTTCCGGAATTTGAAACCGCTACCGAGGTGAATGAAGCAGCGGATAAAACCCTCTACACGGCGAAAGAGAAGGGCAGAAACATGGTGCTGCTTGCCTGAATTTGTGAAAAACGGCACTACTCTGAGGGGGCCCGCATTTTTTCTTCAAAAACCGCTTCGCAGAAGATGTTTTCCCACCACGGTCCGGATGACTCAATTTCCAATTTCAGACAGAGAAGATGAGACGTTTTCCACCGTAGTTCAGGCGGGGGCGGAAGCTCATTTTTTAACAGCTCCAAGTTCACACCTTTCGTTTCCCTGAATCCGAGGAACAAACCGGGAGAGGTGGCAAACAGGCGGGGACCCTTTTTTATTCCCATGTTTTTCTTAATTCTTCGCCATGTTAGTTCATTAGTGGTCGAGAGATAAAGACTGTTCTCGGTTACGCTCCACTCTTTGGTTCGAACCGAAGTTTCTTCAGTTTTCCTTTCGTTCCTTAAGAAAGCCGTTTCCGGGCATGAAGCGCGAAAAACAATCGGAATCAGCACAGGAAAGGCAAACGAGGAAATAAGACCCGTTTTTTGAAAAATGATGTCCTGAATCCGGCATATTTTTTTTGCAATATTACCCGGAGGAGCTATCCCGATTAAATACATCTTATCCCATCCTAACCCTCTGCTGTTATCTTTTACCATATATTTTTTTATGGTACCATTCAAGCAATACGGATATTAGTGCAAACCGGAGTGAATGTGATGAAACAGAAAGTCCAAAAAGTTGTTGATGATATTACCGGTCGTTTGGCCGGCTGGAATGAAGTAGACGCAATAACTATGGCCGATTCCGCTGAAAAAGATGTGTACGATCCCTATTTTTTTATCAGTTTTGATGTCTATCATGAGAGTGATATACCTGAAACAGAGAAGAGAAAAATGATTTTTTCGGACGGGACCGCTTTTGAGTCCGCGCGCAACCATGGGAAAGATCGGTTTTTGATTGAGGATATTCCTGTAAGAATTGAATATAAGAAAAAAGAAACGATCGACGATACGTTGCAAAAACCCTATGATCATTTACAATCGTTTCTGAGCATCGGGACCTACGGGCTGTATCGATTGGCCTACGCGGAATCGTTATACGAAAAGACGCAATGGCTTCATGAAACCAGGAAAACATTACAAGATTTAGGTGATGAGTTCTGGAAGCCGATTCAGCGGGAGTTTATCTCTTCGATGGGCCATGCGCTCAGTGACGTTCAAGCTGCGGTTCTCAGGAAAGACAACTATTTTTTTATCGTCTCTTCATCAGCCTTTCTGCGAAAAATAGTAAGTCTCCTTTTTATTATTAATCGGGAATTCGAACCTTCGGGGAGGGGATGTCTGAAAGCAGTCCTCGCGCTGTCCACCATTCCCGAAAACTTCAATGGCAGGTTCGAGAGTTTCCTCCGTCAAGACGGTGGTCTCGATCTGAACAGAAAGGCGGAGGTTGCCGAACTCATGGCTAAAAGTGTAGTGAATATGACATGATGAGACGATTCCTCGGGATAACCCTTGTCTTTGTTTCTATTTTATCTTCATGCAATTCCGACGAGCACGGTTTCGAATCGTCGACAGCAACCGAATTTCCCTCATTTCCGTATATCGAAGTCGATGCTTCTCACGTGAAACACACGTATTCTTCCTCTCCTTCTTCTGTACTGTTCCCCTTCTATTATGAACAGGGTGTGGAACTGGACTATTCGTATGCTTCTTTAGAACCGTTGTATACCGACACCGTTACGATCGTGTGCTATGCTGAGGACGCGGCGGTGGAGTTTTTACGGCGGGTAGAGAAGGGAGAGGGTATACTACGACTCTATCCGGCGATGTGCTGGTTTCAGCCGGACGGTTTTTTTCTTAAAAACCTACCTCCGGGATTTGAACCTGTTGACGCCGCTCCGTTGGAAATATCTCCGGATCCTGAAAAATATGAGCCGTTTCCCGTCCAATTGAGCGACATCCTTGCCTACGCGCCTGACACGTGGCGGGTAAAGGACTATGAGCTGTTTTCCTGGGACCGCTATCCATCGGTCCTGATCATGGATACCGCCGATTACATCGTTCAAAGCAGATTTTTTAAACGACTGGCTTTTTTCGTTGAAAAGGAAGGCTTTATCGGTAAAATTCTCTCAAATTCGTTCCTCGAGGGGAGGCATGGTTGGAACGCGCACGACTATCGGGCGGTGGACTTGGCCTATTTGTTTCAGCGCGCGAGGGATAGCAGGTTTCCCTTAAACCGAGAGGAGGAAATATTGAGGGAAATACTGCTTACAAACGGTATTATCCAAAAGAAGGAGGGAACATACGTTCCCGGCAGCGGCGCGATCATATCAATATCGCAGGAATCGTCATCCTATTTGAGGAGAAAGTTTCTAATCCATGAAAGCTTTCACGGACTCTTCTTTATCAACGCGGAATACGAATCAAGACTCTTCACCGTTTGGGATGATATGAACGGTGTGGAAAAAAGCCTGTGGCAACAGTTCTTTGGGTGGATGGGGTATAACAGCTCGGACAGCTACCTCATGGTAAATGAATTTCAAGCCTATCTTCTCCAACAGCCGATCGAAGAAGCGGAAGCGTATTTTAGAAACCATCCTGCTACCGATTATCTCTTGACGCGGGCATCGGGGAGAGAAGAGTATCAGGCCCTGCTCGATACGGAGACCGACTATTTTACCCGAAAAGCGGAAATGGTTTACGTTCTTGTTTCGGAAACAACGGGTTTTTCAGCGGATGAAATTACCGACATAAATGGTCCCGTGAGCTTGGGACCGTAGGAAAGCCGTCCTACAAGGGCTTTACTATTTCGTCTGTTTTTGATATCTTTGGCATTCTATGCAAGGAATTTTAGAAGGCGGATTATAATGTCTAGACGATGTGATATTTGTGGGAAACAAACAATAACCGGAAATAACATAAGCCACGCGCATAATAAAACACGACGCATTTGGAAACCGAATATCGTTAAGATGAAGGCAATGGTCGGGAACACCAGAAAGACGATTCGGGTGTGTACCGGCTGTTTGCGCAGTGGTAAAGTTATAAAAGCGTAAGATCAATTTTAAGACCGTCCCACGACGGCCCTACTCCATGAGGAAGTTCACGTAAAAGCGAATTGTGCTCAAGTCTGTGGCATATGTGGGTAAGGTACGTTCGTTTGGCTGCAACTGTTCGCGCAGCCTCCAGTGCTTCCCCCACTGAAAAGTGCGTGGCATGCGGTTTGTGGCGTAAGGCGCCGACTATAAAGACCTTACATCCTTTCATGAGTGAAAAACTGGATTCCGGAATGCAACTGCAGTCGGTACAGTAGACCAGTTCATCATTCACTCGATACGCGAAAATGTCCAATTCTCCGTGTTTGACGGGAATTGGTGTAATGCTCATTTCTCCGAATGTAATCCCCTCAGCGTCAATGGGACGGAGTTCGATTTTCGGTTTTCCGCCGCCTCGTTGGGTGGCCCGAAAGATATAGTCGAAACGACTCCGGACCTCGCGGAGTGTTTCCTTGCTTCCGAATACGGGGATTTTTTTTTCGTAAGAGAGTGGTCTGATGTCGTCTAAACCGTGAATATGGTCGGCATGCGGGTGGGTAAGAAAAATTGCATCGAGTGTAGTCATGTCTTCTCTCAACGCTTGAGTCCGGAAATCGGTCGATGTATCGATAACGATAGATTGGTTTTTGTGTCGAATCCAAACGGATGATCGGGTGCGTTTATTTTTGGCCTCGGTAGAGGTACAGACGGAACAGGAGCAGCCGATAACAGGTATTCCGTGGGAGGTCCCCGATCCTAAAATAATGCACTGCATGGAGATCTTCTCTTAATGTGTAGTATGGTGAATCACAGATTCCGCTATTGTAAGAAGCGATAAGGTTTGATCAACGGCCCCTTTCTTTATTGCTTCTTTCGGCATTCCGAAGACAACGCACGACTCTTCATCCTGTGCGATATTGAAAGCCCCTGCCTCCTTCATCTCCACCATGCCGTTGGAACCGTCATCTCCCATTCCGGTCATGATCACGCCGACGATGTTTTTTCCGCCGTATCGGGCCGCGGAGCGGAACAGTACGTCTACGGAAGGTCGATGTCGAGAAACCAATGGTCCCTCCTTAACGTCGACATAATATCGTGCTCCGCTTCGTTTGAGAAGCGTATGTTTGTTACCCGGCGCGATTAATGCCTGGCCGCGAAGGACCGAATCGTTATTTGCCGCTTCTTTCACCGATATTTTACATAATCCGTCCAACCTTTTTGCAAACGCCGTTGTAAAGTGTTCCGGCATGTGTTGGACGATAACGATGGGAGGCGCGTTCAAGGGCATCATTTCGAGAAAAACGCGTAATGCTTCAGTCCCGCCGGTCGAAGCGCCGACGACAACGATCTTTTCCGTAGTTTCCACAAGAGCGCTGGAACGTGCTTTCGGAAGAACGGCATCAGCGGTCAATTTTTTGGGAACATCGGGTATGACATAGGGGGTGGATACCGTCTTTTTACCGGTGGTCAGTTTCGCCGCCTTCACGGCATCGGTTATGGTAACTTTCGATTCTTCGAGGAACTGTTTTGTTCCGACCTTCGGTTTTTGGATTATCTCAACCGCGCCGTATTCGACTGCCCTGAGGGCGTTTTCAGAACCGGATTCCGTTTTACTGGAACAGATGATAACGGGAATAGGATGTTCATTCATGATCTTCCGGAGAAACGTTAAGCCGTCCATGCGCGGCATTTCCAAATCCAGAATGATAACGTCGGGCTCTACCTGTGGTATCTTTTTAGACGCTATTATGGGGTCCGCTGCCGTGGCTGCCACTTCGATATGCGGATCTTCGGATAGTATGCCGCTTAAAGTCTGGCGGACCACAGCCGAATCGTCGACGATCATCACTTTGATTAAACTATTGCTCGGCACCGTTGCTCCCCCTCTGTCTTTTACGTGATCAATCCTAAGCCTCTCATTTTCTCCAAAAGGGCGTTTTTGTCAATCGGTTTGGTAAGATAGGCTTCGCATTGCGATTTAAAAGCATCCATAATGTTCTTTGGATCGTCTAAGGCCGTTACCATGATTATTTTAACGCCTTTCCGCCCGTAAATACCTCGGTCATTTTCTATATCCCGAATATCTTTAAGAACTTCCTGTCCGTCTTTTTTGGGCATCATAATATCGAGACAAACCAGGTTGTACGGCTCGTTGTTCTTCATCGCTAATTTAAAAGCGAATATAGCCTCTTCTCCGTCCACCGCGAAATCGCATTCTCCGTAAGGGGCTAAATGGTTCTGCAATATTTTTCGCGCTGAAAACTCGTCTTCGGCTATCAGTATTCTCATGGTTTACTCCTTCAGCGGTTGTGTGTGGTTTTTTGAGCTATCTTATTTACGTCCAAAATGAGCGCGATAGTACCGTCACCAAGAATTGTTGATCCCGAGATTTCTTCAATATTCCTAAATGCCGCGCTCAAAGGCTTTATAACTGTTTGATGTTGGCCTAAAACGGTGTCGACTATGATCGCTATTTTTTGATTATCAACGTTGACTACCACCAATTGCCGAATGCCGTCAAAATCACCGTCCATCTGAAACAGGTTGCGAAGATCGATGTAGGGAATGAGTTCTCCCCGGGCATTGATAAACTCATTCCTGCCGGATGCGTTAAAAAGGTCATCGGTCAGTTCAAAGCATTCGTCTACCGCGGATAAATTGACCACGTACCGCTCTTCGCCTAAGGCGACAAGCAATCCGTCGATGATGGAGAGGGTGAGGGGAATGGTGAGGGTAATGGTCGTCCCTTTGTCCTTTTCCGAGGTAATGTCCACCGACCCTCGTAACCGTTCGATGTTTTTCTTGACCACGTCCATACCCACACCTCTTCCGGAGACACTGGTTGCTTTCTCGGCAGTGGAGAATCCGGGCGCGAAAATGAGGTTAAACAGCTGCTGCTGGGAGAGAGACTCTTCCGATGAAACGACTCCTCTCTCGATCGCCTTTGTTCGTATTTTATCCGTGTCAAGTCCTTTCCCGTCGTCGGCGATTTTGATGAGCACGTTTGCTCCGGCATGCTGAGCTCCGATTGATAACCTGCCCTTGGGCCCTTTCCCCTTTTCTTCGCGGACCTGCATGGTTTCAATTCCGTGATCGATTGAATTACGGACGATGTGGACCAACGGATCTTTTAACGCGTCGATGATGTTTTTATCAAGTTCGGTTTCGCTGCCGTATGTTGTTAATTCTACTTCCTTATCAAGATCATTCGATAAATCACGAACGAGCCGGTGAAAGCTGTTGAAAGTTTCCGCTAACGGGACCATTCGAATGTTCATCGTGTTGTCGCGCAGTTCTGAGGTCAGCCGTTCCAACGTTTCCGAAATTGTTTCTATTTCGGTATGCCCCTGACTGTGACCGTTGGAGTTCGCTGTGTTTTCGTTGAATTGCGAGAGTCGTGCTTGAAGGGTTACCAGCTCTCCGACTAAGTTGACCAGATCATCCAGTTTTTCACTTTTGACGCGGATGGTGGTACTTGAAGAGACGTCTTTTCTCTTTCTTCGGATGTCCCGAACATACTTCTGTTCCTCCAGTGCCGATTCGAGGTTGTCTTCGGAGAGAATACCCCGTTCCATGGCGATTTCACCGAAACGTTCGCGCTTGCCGATTACTTCATCAATATCTTCCTTCTTAATGTGTCCCTGTTCAAAGAGAATTTCTCCTATTCTCTTATAATCTTCATCCGCGTCAATTCTGTCTTCCTGATCGATGACGTCGATTTTTATCTCCGCGTAATCTTCAACGAAGATAAACACGTCTCTGATTGCGTTGAAATCACGATCGGTGGTGAGGAGAATCGTCCAGCTGATAAGACATTCTTCGGGATTTAACTCTTCCAATTGCGGTATGGCGCCGGTATGGGCCATGGTCATGCATGTACCCATTTCGTAGAGCTCTTCGATGAGTGGAAGGATTTTTGCTCCGCGGAGAAATAACTCTTTCTGAGGTTTAAACGTAATTCGGTACGTTTTGTTCACCGGTTGTTGTTCGACGAGGGGCTCGGAAGACGAATCGCTCTCCAGGGCCGTTACCGGGCTTTCCTGTTTTGCGGGGGGCTCTTTTCCCGTGTACTGTTTAATAACGGAGAGGAGCCGCTGCTCTTCATCCCGATCTATCGGCTCCTCCTCTTCTCTAAAGAGGATATTCCAAATATGGTCCCGCGCTCCCAAGGTAAGATCGATGATTTCCTTATTGACGGAAATCTTTTTGTCCCGAAGCATATCGAAAAGTGTTTCTACCTCGTGCGTAAAGGCGGCAACCTCATCGAAGCCGAACATGCTCCCTGAACCTTTAATGGTATGGAGCGCCCTGAAAATATTGTTGAGGAGTTCGAAATCTTCGGGCGAGCCTTCCAAGTCGATGAGCAGCTGCTCAATATTGTCGAGCAGTTCTTTTGCTTCTTCTTTATAATATTCCTTCGGATCTGTTTTACCCATGGCTACTGCTCCAGTCCTTTCGATATTTCATTCAACAGGCATGGCGAATCGGGATTCAGAAGGCACTGCCTCTGTTTAAAGAAACCTGCTGTTGTGATTATTGTATCCAACACATCGGGGAAGTGGTTCTCAGATAGTGATAATGTCTTTTCGGATGAAATACACGTTTTGCAGAGAGATTCTAAAAGCTGGAGAAAAGATACATCGGCTTTTTCTAAAGCTGTGAGGTCCAGCTTCACTTCTTTGCTTCCTTCAAGGAGAGTTTTGAGTTCGTTTTTTATCTCTCCGGCGTGCTCAATGGTAGCATTACCCGTTAATGTGATAACGGCTTTTCTGTTCTTTTTTGTTTTCTCAAGACGAAACATAGTGCCTGCTCCTTACATTGTTTTATCCGGCAACTTTTTTAACGGTTTCAATAAGTTTTTCCGGGGTGAAAGGTTTGATCAACCAGGCGGTGGCACCCGCCTTTTTCCCTTCGTCCTGTTTCGCTTGTTCGGATTCGGTTGTTAAAACAATAATCGGTGTAAATTTATACTGTGCGTTTGCCCGTACCTGTTTTATAAACTCTATACCGTCCATTTCCGGCATGTTGATGTCTGTGATAATCAACTCCGGTTCCGCCGCCTCCAATTTTGAAATACCGTTCTTTCCGTTGTCGGCTTCATATACTTCATGACCTTCTTCCACAAGCGTGAATTTAACCATCTGACGCATCGAACTTGAATCGTCCACAATTAAAATCTTTTTCGCCATGAGTTATTCCTCCTCACCTTTATTCTCATCTTTAGCTTTATTCATTGCATTCTGCAGGACCAACCTTTCATCTTCCATCGTATATTTGCTCTCCAGCCATGAGCGGTGATCTTTTTGTTTGAACTCGGTCAGAGAATCGCTGTTTTTCAGATCGGCGCTTAATGCCCGCAGATCTTTCGCGAATTCATCCAACGGCTCAATAACATGTTCGATTCTTTGACGCGTTATGTCTTGAAACTGAATTGAGACGACAATAGAGCTGATGTTTTTTGCAAGCACTTGTGCCTGCTGCGATACATCTTCCAGTTTGTTCTTTGTCTCTTCGATGGTCGAGTCGATGTCGGCGAGGGTATGCTGTATCTTTTCTTCAGCCTGCCTCGTCAATTCTTCGCTTTTTGATACACCCGATTCGGTTTCCATGTAGACATTTTTGGTCTCTTCGGCTACCGCGTTTACAGTTTCCTGAATTTCGTTGTTCGCGTCTTCGGAATCTTCGGAAAGTTTTTTAAACTCTCCGGCGACGACGGAAAATCCTTTTCCGTATTGTCCGGCCCTTGCTGCCTCGATTGTCGCGTTTATCGAGAGAACCTTGGAGTTTTCCGCGATACTCCCCGTTTTGCGGACAATATCCTTGATGTGCTGTGTCTGTTCAATTATTTTTTGGGTGGATTCCTGGTTTTTCTTAATCAGCGTGGTTACCATCTTGAAATTTGCAATTAACTCATCCAACGCCGCGCGAACTGTATAGAGAATAGAAGTCCCTTCCGATTGGTTGTCATCCGCTAAAGTGCCGTAAACGGCCCCCATCTCCTTCACCTGGGTTTTCGCCTGTTTGTTGATATTCATAAAACTGGTCGAGAGAGTGACCGCCGCTTCATCCGTGTATTCGATAACTTTTTTTAACTGTTCTATGAGGACGGGGATGAGCTGGACTTTGTCCTCTAATGAACCGGCAATCGGCAGGAATATCCGTTCGATATTATCATTTCGACCGTTTTTAATACTGCTCTTTTCTTCGGTCACCTTATTCAGTTCAGCTTCAACAGCGTTCAGCTGCTCCTCATAAGCGCGAACAGTTTCCGCGTGCAAGGCCTCTTTCGATTGTTCTCTGTTCCGTATAAAGACGACCGCGGTACCGCCTGCCGTGATACTGCAGACGATGCCTATCGGTAGTAAAACAGCAGCCTGCTGAATAACGATGGATAAAACAACGATGAGCGCTGAAATGACGAATACAATGAGGAAAGGGACGATACGTTTCATGGTAAAACCTTTTTAAGGAGATTTTTCTGACTCTCCTTTTTGTTTAGTTTCGGCAACGGCTGTTATCTCCTCTGCCGTGAATACTTTATCAATATTTAGAATAATAATAAAGTTCTCACGATATTTTCCCATGCCCTCGATAAAATCGGTGTTGAGACTGGTCCCGATTTTGGGTGTCGGTTCGATCTCCTCAGGGGGCAGTTCCACAACTTCCTGGACGCTGTCCGCGATTGCGCCGAGTGTAATTGTTTCATCATTCAACGCGACTTCCAATACGATGATACAGGTGTCGACCGTTGGTTCGGTTTGAGGCATATCAAACTTGAGCCTGAAGTCCAAGACGGGAACAACGCCACCTCGCACATTGATAACACCTCTCATGAAGGCCGGTGTTTTCGGTACCCTGGTAATCGGCTGCAGTTCGAGGACCTCTTTTACTTTTGAAACTTCTATCGCGTAATGTTCGTCACCGAGAGTAAAAGTGAGATATTGATTAGTATTGAGAGTAGTGGTATCGCTCATTATTTGTCCTCCTAAGTATATTACGACTATGATATGAAAGCAAATTTTATGCCAATATTGTTCATCCTTTTAATTGTTTATAGTAAAAAGATTTATTATTTTTAACGCTATTTCCGACACTTTTTTACTGCAACAAAAGTTTACTTTTACAAATAGAGTAAACTAAGGTTGTAAGAAACGTATTCCATCGTTATACTATTTCCGTGCGTTTGTACGAAAACCCTCTTCGTGAAGATTGATTCTCGATGGAACACAAGAAAACCGAAAAGTATAACGAGATTCTGCCCGTTTCCTGTAACAAAGATTGCGGGGCGGGTTGTCCTCTTACGGCAGCCGTCCGCGGCGGGACGGTAGAGAAAATTACTACGAATCCTCTCGCGCCGCGGCACATGCGCGGATGCGCCCGCGGATTTGCCGCACACAAAGCGGCGTACGCGCCCGATAGGCTTACCTCGCCGCTCATCCAAACCGGAACGAAGGGAAGTAATAATTTTCGAGAAATTTCCTGGCAGGAAGCGCTCGATAGAACGGCTGATACGCTTCAGGAAACAAAAGAAAGGTATGGAAACGGGTCGATTATGTCTTTCGGCGGTTCCGGTGCCTGCAGAGGGGCGCTCCATAATACACGGTTTTTAACGGAACGTTTTTTAACCCTCTTCGGCGGTTTTATAAAATTACAGGGCAACTACAGTGCCGGTGCTCTCAATTTCGTGCAGCCGTATCTCTTTGGAGATGATCCGCCCGGGATCGATCCTGCAACTCTCGACGAGGCACAGATGATAATCTTGTGGGGGGCCAATGTAACGGTTACTCGGTTTGGTGCCAATCTTGAATCGATTGTAACGGAGCACAAGAAGAAAGGTGTACCGATTGTCGTTATCGATCCTCGTAAAACCGGGACCGTTCGAAAACTGTCTACGTGGTGGGTCCCGATCCTCCCGGGGACCGACGCTATTCTTATGTGCGCCCTCCTCTGGATTTTTATTAATCAAGGATTCCTAGAGAGAGATTTTATTACACAGTATAGTCATGGTTTCGATGAGCTGGAAAATTATATTGTGGGAAGAGAGGACGGCATACCCAAGGATCCTGAATGGGCCGCCTCCCGATGCGGAGTACCAAAAGATGTCATATACGCTTTGGCTGAGATGTACGCAACTAGGAAACCGACGGCCCTTTTGCCGGGTTTATCGCTCCAAAGAACGATCGGGGGTGAGGAAACGGCCCGGTTGGCTGTGGTGCTGCAGATTGTCACAGGCAATATCGGAAAGCGGGGCGGTTCTCCCGGTCTGTGCATCTGGAATCGACTGCCGCCGCCTGTTTGTCCGACAATCGCCTTGACAAACGAGAGAAACAGCGGTCCGTCGATACCGCTTTACCGCTGGGCGGAAGCGATTGCCGGAGGGACGGAGGCAGGATATCCAACCGACGTTAAACTAATCTACAATGCCGGATCAAACTATCTTAATCAAGGAAGTGATATTCAGGCCAATAGAGAAGCTTTTCGTACTGTGGATTTCGCTGTCTGTCATGAGCTGTTTCTCACGCCGACCGCCCGGTATTGCGATATTATCCTCCCCGTAACGAGTAGTCTTGAACGGGATGATGTGATTTTTTCCGGATTGAATTATCTTTTTTATTCGCACAAAGTTATTGGACCGATAAGTGATGTTCGCAACGACTATGATATTTTCAGCTCGCTTGCCGAACGGCTCGGTTTTCGCGATCGATTTACGGAAAATCGAACAGCTGAGGAGTGGTTGACCTTTCTGCTTAAGGAATCGGAAATATCGGACATTGAAACTTTTAAACGTACCGGTATCTATGACGGCGGAGATCAGGAGCGAATCGGTTTGTCCGCTTTTTTTTCCGATCCCGCGGAGAATCCGCTTTCGACACCGTCAGGGAAAATCGAGATAAGTTCGGCGACATACGCGAAAACCGGTTTCCCTGCAATTCCCAAACCGCGGGTATTTCGTCCTACGGAAACATATCCTCTCCGTCTTATTACACCTCATGCTCTGTTCCGAATCAATTCGACCAATTGGAATATCGAAGAACTCGGCAAACGTGAAAAGCAGGAACTCTGGATTCATCCGGAGGATGCCGCGTCGGCGCAAATTGTTGACGGAGGGATGGTGGTGGTTCAGAGCGAACAGGGGATAATGACGGTCCCCGTTAAGGTGACTCAGGACATAATCCCCGGCGTTGTTTCCCTTCTCCAGGGGGCGTGGTACACGGAAAGTCAAGATGATACCGACCTTTCGGGCTCCGTAAATGTCCTTACTTCGGCGATACCAACGCTGCCGAGCGAGAGTTCCAGGACCCATTCCGTTTCCGTTAAGGTTTTTCCCCGTTAGAACCGTGGATTAAAAAAAGGGTGTCGGCACCGGCGGGATAAGCCCGCGGCGCCGACGTTGTGCATTTAAAACTCTTCAAAATCTTCGGAGTCTAAACCGGGGCCCTTCCGTTCGCCGCCGACGGTTTTATCCGGCTTCGACGTACTACGGTTTTCGGACTTACCTGCTGTGGTAATCCCGGTCTGCTCCGACCCACGTTTCGTCTGCGTGGTCGTTTGTAAACCGCCGGCATCCCTGCCGGCCCCCGCGTTTCCGCCTGAACCGTCGGTCAGGAGGGCGCGGGGACCGGTGCCGCTTCCCTGTTCGCCGTTGGAAACCTGAAAGTAGTCGATCGTCGACTGCAGCTCTTCGGCCTGGCTTGCCAGCTCTTCGGCCACCGAGGACATCTCTTCGGCCGCCGAGGCGTTCTGCTGGATGACCTGGTCGAGCTGAGTGATGGCGTTGTTGATCTGCTCCGCCCCTCCCGACTGTTCCCTGCCGGCCGCGCTGATCTCCTGCACCAGTTCGGCGGTCCGCTTGATGTCGGGGACTAAGTGTTCGAGCATCTCCCGCGCCTTCTCGGCCACGGTCACCGTGGAGGAGGAGAGTTCGCTGATCTCTCCGGCCGCGTCCTTACTGCGGGCGGCAAGCTTACCGACCTCGGAGGCCACAACAGCGAACCCCTTCCCGTGTTCTCCCGCGCGTGCCGCCTCGATCGAGGCGTTCAGCGAGAGCATGTTGGTCTGCCGGGCGATCTCCTCGATGATCGTTATCTTCTCGGCAATCTGCTTCATCGCGTCCACCGCTTCCATGACCGCTTTGCCGCTCTCTTCCGCGTCAGCTGACGCTTTCTGAGAAATCCGCTCGGTCTCGGAGGCGTTGTCCGCGTTCTGATGGATGTTCGAGCTCATCTCCTCCATGGAGGAGGAGACCTCTTCGATCGAGGATGCCTGTTCGGAAGCGCCCTGCGAGAGCTGTTCGGCGGTGGAGCTCATCTGCTGGCTTCCGGAGGTGACCTGGGAGGAGGCGCTCTTGACGTCGGTGACGATGCCGGTGAGCGCCTCTTTCATGTTGTTCATCGCGCCGAGCAGCCGGCCCACCTCGTCCTGGCTGTTCACCGTTATCTCCGCGGTAAGATCGCCCCGGGCGATGGTGTCGGTGACCGTCACCGCGTTGGTCAACGGTTTCGAGATGGAACGGGAGATAAAAAAGAGAACAACGAGTGTTATAAGAACAGCGATAATACCGGTTAGGATTATCATAAAAAGCATCTGTTTCGATTCGGCGAGAATCTCATCTTCCGCGATATTCGCGGCGACGGTCCAGTAAATATCGGAAAAACCGATCTCAATAGGAACACCGTGGACCATTACCGTTTTTCCTGTTACAACGGATGTATTTAAGAAGTGGAACTCTTCATCGGAGAGGGCCCCGTCGATATATTCTTCGCTCGGAGTAGCCTCTTTTATATTGACGCCGACCAAATCTTCCGACTTCGATGCAACGATTGTCCCGTCGTCAGAGATAAAATTAAGATACCCTGTATCATAGAGAGTAACGCCCCGCACTAAAGACTGCAGGTCGTCAAGCCGAAGATCGATTCCCGCGATTCCAAAAAAGTTTTCTTCTTCATCCAGTATTGGTACGACCAATGAAGTCAAGAGAACATCCTTTCCCTGAATGGAATAGATATAAGGGTCGAGGACTGTTTCTTTCTTCCTCTGTTTGGGAAGCTGGTAGTAATCTCCGGAACCCGATATATTGTAGTCCATAAGCGGTTCTACGACACCTTCTCCGTTCCCGCCCCGGGTCCAATAGGGAACGAACCGTCCCGTCTCATCATGGCCCCACTCGTTGGTGAAGTTTTCGTCTTTGCCGTCATAAGCATTCGGTTCGAACGCTACATAAACGCCGAGAAAGTTAGGGTTTTTCTCGATAAAGTTTTTGAGGATTATGTTTGCTTTTCGTCTTGTAATGCTGAACCCGTCCACCGTTACCGCGGTATGGAAGACATCGGCCAGGGCCCGGGCTTCATCCATAGCCACTTCCAATTCCGCTTTTACAACATTAGCATAGTGATACGCGGTTTCGCGCGCTATCTCTTCGGCATCATTCCTGGCTTGATTACTCACACTGATGCCTATAATGATCGAGATTACCGCAACGGCGGCGATAATCAATATCCCGATTAAAACCATTAATTTGGTCCCTATTTTTATTCTTTTAAAAAGTCCCATGGTTTTCTCCTTCATTTAGCGTCTTTCCCATCTATCCAAACTTATTCCGAATGTTATTGCTCCTATAGCCTCAACAGTCGTACTCACCGGTACGGAAACTTGAATAACGATTTCGCTCGAGCTTGAATCAAACTCAACCTCTCCGTAATGGACGGACCCTTTGCCCCCCGCGTACGATTCCGTAAATTTTGCTTCATCTCCCTGCCAATAATCCGATGTTTTTGATGTCAGCCCCGCCAGCGCGCCTTTGTTATCCATGACAAAGGCTTCAACGATAAATTGATATTCGTTTTCCAGATTCAAGAGTTCCAGTGCGATCTCATTACTCATCAAATCGAGCATAAAATCATTCACCCCCGCGGTACGGCGCCACTCTTGGTCTTTCCTCTGTATCTCTTCGAGTGAAATATCTTCCTCGTTTTGCTCCGCAACTTCCCGGATGATGACGTTGTTTTTACCGAAAGGGGCGAGAACCTCGTTCGTAAATTGTTTTAACTGTTTGGGAATTTCATTGATCTGGGCGAATAATCCGCCCGTTCCTAAAAGAAATAGTGCAAGGAACAACACTCCGTTTTTTATTTTTCCATTCATTCCGGTTGCCTCCTCTGTTTAAGCAACGTAGTATGATCCTATAGAAGCAATTCTCGTGCCAAATAGTATTTTTCTTGTTAAAGCTTTTTCATGTAAGGAATAAGAGGCCCATATCGTTACAGAAGAAAAGAGCGAAAGCATAAACTATTGTTGAGTTCCTACAAAATATATCAACGACAGTTGAGATAAGTGCAATTACCATAGACTCATCGGGCAGAAAAAAAGCCCGGCACTGTGAGGAGTAGGAACAGTACCGGGCGAGGGGTTGTCCGGCCGTTGAATTCCACGGCCGGGCAAAAAGGGTGTCGGCACCGGCGGGATAAGCCCGCGGCGCCGACGTTGTGCATTTA
>CAZJBZ010000044.1:13938-17469 GCA_964543975.1 uncultured Spirochaetales bacterium | reverse complement strand
CAGTTTTATCTACATAGAGGTAATTATCTTCTCGAATCGAAATAAAATCCTGAATCCCGATGGGAAGTTTCCGACTGTTCACGCGGACATTGTACGCCGATACCGGTTTTGGAACAAGAGGGGCCTTGCTATAAAGGGCAGAAAAGCCGCCGGGGGCTCCCCCCGCCGACCGCGTTCCGTTCGTTAGTTTTTCTATTCGTAGCGTCAGATGGCCATATCCGAAACGCCGGAACTGCTGTAGCTCGTCCCCTCGTTGATCGCCCAGATAGTGGTAAAGTCCCAGCCGCTGAAGGTGGCCTGCTGCTTCATCTGGCTGGTGGTCTTGCCCTCCACCGCCACGGTAAAGCCCGAATCGACGAAGAAAAGGGGCGGCTCCGCAAAGGCCAGATGGAACAGTGCCCCGTAGCCGAGAGTGGGGGTAATGGTAATCCCGTCGGTAACGGTAAAAGCCCACCCAGCCGCCGCGTCCAGCCGGAGGGTCAGGATGCTCGCTACATTCGTCAGGGGGCTGAATCAACAACCACCCCCAGACAGACTGTGTGAAAAGTAACTGTTTTCGTATAACTATGAAAAAGAAGCGCTTCTGAAGTGCATAAATGCGCTGAAAAAGCCTAAAGCGGTATCGTTGCTACCATATGTACATGGTCTTCCCTCACATGCAATTCTAGTATCTCTACCTTTTTCATCTCGCATAAGGTTTGTATTCTCCTCTCTACAAACTTTCCTACTTGTCCCTTGACAATCCTGTATCGATACTTCGGGCACCACACTATATGATAATTGCAATGATATACTACATGTGCAAGCTTTTTTCACTTTCCCATACTCTCGTCATTCTAATCTCTTTCTGTAGGCTTAGCCAGTCATTACATTACCACCGTCAGAGACGGTGGTTTTTTAAGTTGCACTAAAAACTGTGGAGTATTTGACGGAGAGAGCGGAGGAGACGGTCATGACGACAGCCGAACGACTGAGGAAAGAAGGG
This sequence comes from uncultured Spirochaetales bacterium, assembly GCA_964543975.1. Classification (GTDB taxonomy): domain Bacteria; phylum Spirochaetota; class Spirochaetia; order SPDA01; family CAZJBZ01; genus CAZJBZ01. Next base: position 16,484 of record CAZJBZ010000044.1, on the reverse strand, counting down.
CGGAAAGAAGCAAGAATAGAATCTGCCCGAAGAATGCTTGAAGAAAATCTGTAGCGTAGCGTTCCTATTTTACGAGCTCCAAGGACAATGCAATTTGTCGGACAAAAAAAATTGTCTCTGCATAGTAACCACGACAGAGACACGACGGGAACACGACGCGGAGTGTCATCATTGGATAAAGGATCGATACACAAAGCGATTTTTGAGCTGTTGGGTATAGTCCGGTCCGGAAACGGTTTGTGGTGCAGCCGCAACTTACGACACACGACCGCGACTTCGAGCAACTGATCCTGCATATAAATTATTTCACTTGACACAGAATATGTATAGTATCATTATACATATTATAGACACGGTTTAAGAGGTATTATCATGGAAGCGTCTGTAATAGATCTTAGATATCGCATGAAAGAGGTTTTACAAGCCTTGGAAAGAAGAGAAGAAATAAAGATCCTTTACCACGGAAAAGTGAAAGGGGTGCTTCTTCCTGTAGGACAAAGTACGTCCGACCAAAAACCTAAACGTGTCCAGGACCATTCCCTCTTTGGTCACTGGAAAACAGATAAAGATACGAAAAATATCATCGATGAATCACGGAGTGTTCGATATTAATGCTTTTTGATACCGATGTCATAATTGATATACAAAAAGGGGTCGATTCCGCCGCTCAATTAATAAATAAGAGTATTGAACGATACATCTCAATTTTAAGCTATATGGAACTCATGCAATGTGCAGAAAATAAACAGCAACATCGATATATAAAAAGTTTTCTCCATGATTTTACCTTTATTACACTGCCGATTACAGAAAACATTGCACATAGAGCATCCGTCTATGTGGAAGAGTACACCCTTTCGAGTTCTTTGAGGGCGGGAGATGCTCTTATTGCTTCTACAGCGGTTGAAAATAATCTCATTCTCTGTAGTTCAAATAAAAAGCATTTTAAAATAATCAAAGAATTGCAGTTCAAACAGTATAAACGATAATAGTCGGCAGTTGCACCTCATTATAAGGAATAATGACCTCTCGATCGACGGTATTGTCAGGCGCTCTACGGAAAGATAGAAATAAATCACGACAAGGCCACGACCGGGCACGACTTGATAATACATGCCAACTCAGTTGGCGATTATCAGGGTAATGGGGTGTTATTGCAATACTACCGGAAACACGGACCTTTGTTGTAAGCTCAATCCTAACACTGTCCCGAAAAATAATTTTTATTCATTTTCAGAAGCAGCAGTTCGATTTTCGTTGTCTTTGGTATATAGTAGGAGGTATGGCAAAGATGAGTGAACCGGCACGAAAACTAGACCGACGGTACACATACCGCGATTATGTAACGTGGCCTGAGGATGAACGGTGGGAGTTGATAAACGGTACGGCATGGAACATGAGTCCCGCCCCTGGTCGGTACCATCAAAAAATAATCACCCAAATGATGGCCCAAATAATCCCCATTGTAAGCGAAACCGGATGTGAACTATATGTTGCCCCTTTCGACGTCTTCTTTCCGGAGCAACCGTCTCAGGCGGAGGACGACATTGACACGGTTGTCCAGCCGGACATATCGGTAATCTGTGACAAGAAGAAACTGACACCGAAGGGGTGTACCGGCGCACCGGAGTGGATTATTGAAATCCTCTCACCCTACACAGCCAAAAAAGACATGACGGAGAAACTCGTGCTCTACGAGCGTCACCGTGTACCGGAATACTGGATCGTGGATCCGGGGAACAGGTATGTCCATGTCTATCTGCTCTCCGAAGACTGCACCTATCCGGAAATGCCCGCCGTCTATCTGTGGGAAGATGCCGTTCCGTGCAGAGTACTCGAACGCCTCCCCATTGATTTAAAGCGGGTGTTTCGGGCGGAGTGAGGAAAAGGAAAACCACGACAGGAACACGACAAGGGCGGACAAGTGTGGGTAACAACGGTGAAGGTCCCTATACACATGGTGAAGTTCGAACCGGCTGGAATGGGCTGTGTACAATAGATGAGGAAGCTGCATTAAATGGAGGGGCCTCTTTGGGTCGGTCGGTTTTTAGCAGTATGGTTTATACTAATGGTTGATGGAAAAAAGTGAAAGAACGGTAGCGAAATGGGACCGGTTTCATACTCCGCAATAGTTCTTCCTCCTGTTCTTTCCATTATACCGCTCCCTTCCGGCAGTCAAGACCAAGACGAGCGCCCTGCAGCAGTTTTCATTTTGAGGGAAATGGCCTATTTTTTTGGTTAATACTCTTCTTCTGCGTATTATACAGAGCGAAGATTTCCTTTGTTTTTAACTTTCCACCCTCGGTACAGTTTCTTAGTCTATTATGGACAACTTCGAAACACGAGCAAGAAAACTGCCTTCGGGTTAAAACGCTCTTAAATTTGCAGGATATGGAACAGTCTAAGGAACCTGGAACACACACAGGAGAAATGGAATAGGAAGGTTAAGAAACAATAAGGTTTTTGTAACAATACGGTTGCGGGGCGGGTGGACGGTTTTTATCCCCCAGGGTCTTCAAGTTCCAAGCCTTTGAGCATGAAGCAGA
>CAZJBZ010000044.1:0-13928 GCA_964543975.1 uncultured Spirochaetales bacterium | reverse complement strand
ATTGAAGGTGAGCAACAGATTGGCCAGGTTCTGTTCCCCGTGACCGAAATTATGTTCAAGATTATACCCTTTCGTTTTCAGCGTATTATTGTGTTCATTCTCTATTTTCCAGCGACTTCGCCCCGCTTCTATCAGAGAGACCACAGTATCTTCGGTGATAGGATGATTGGTGGCGAAGGCGTGGCGTTTCCGCTCATTGCCGTGCTCATCGAAAATGGTGAGCTCCGCCGAGTTGACCCGCAGAGCATCTTCGCCCTCTTTGAGGGGGACATTCTCGGCAAACCGATAGCGGAAGTATAACCGCTCTTTCCCCGTCCACCGTTTTATCACCTTCTCATGCAGGTCTTCTTCCGCATCGCACTCTTCGATCCCGGGTTCAAGTCCGAGAAGCAACACTTTACCCAGGGGGTACCCCCTGGGTAAAAAAAAAGGGATAGAAAAGGCGACATCCAATTGGTATTGTGTATTGACCTAAACCCAAACCAAAGGAGCCGCTTTCATGCAGTATACAACACAATCACACGGATCGTACAGAGTTTTATCCCACGAAGAACCTGAAGAAATAATGATTGAACTTCGAAACAAAAAAAGCATTAGAGCAATCGCGCGTACGCTTAACCGACATCCGTCGGTTATTTCACGGGAAATAAAAACTTACAGTACCGAAGATGGACGATACCAGGTGTTCAGGGCGCAGAACCGATCTGCTAGGCGACGAAAGAACTCCCGTCGGCGTGAACGAATTGGAGACAGGAGCACGAGAAGCTATATCAGAGAAAAGCTTACAAGTGGCTGGAGTCCGGAACAGATTGCCGGGAGGATGGGCCTCGATGAGCTGGGAAAGACGATCAGTCATGAGACGATTTATCAATATATCTTCAAAACAGAGCGTTCATTGACCAAATTTCTTGTCTGTGGGCGAAAAAAACGATGAAAACGGCAGTGTTGAGAATGCGATCGGCTTAACGAGGAGGGAATGGCCCAAAAAAATGGATTACGACTTGCTCTCCGATGAAGATATTGCTATGGTAGAATACAGGTTAAACACACGACCGAGGAAGCGCTTCGGCTATCTCACCCCACTGGAATATGCTGCAAGTGTTGCGTTCACTTCTTGAATTCGGTGTATAGAAATACTTAAGTGCTTTCGGTACAAGTAATTGTAATTTTTGCAATTCCTATAAACCCGTATTTTGAAAGAATCTCGGAGGGTAATGAAAATGAAATTTATAACGGTTAGAGATTTAAGAACATCTCCGGCAAAAATATGGCGGGAACTGCCTGAAGAGCAAGAGATGATAATTACCAATAACGGAAAACCGATTGCCTTGTTGACACCTTTAAGGGATGACAATCTGGAAGAAACAGTATCCACAGTCCGAAGGGCACGCGCGATAAATGCAGTTAAACGAATGCAGCAGATATCCATGCGTAACGGAACAACAGAACTTTCTGAAGAGGAAATCCAAGCAGAAATAGAAAAAACAGGGGAGTAATTGCAAAAATATCGGTGTTTGCAGTACCCCCCCCCACACAGACCTATTTTAAAAGAAGCTCCAAGAACTGAGAACACATGAGAATAGTCCTTGATACAAACGTATTGGTTTCCTCTTTGCTCAAACCTGAAAGCAATCCCGCACAGGTATTGAACACTATTCTTAACGAAAAGGTGACCTTGTTGTATGACAATCGAATTCTTCTTGAATATAGAAAGGTGTTATTAAGAGCAAAATTCGGATTTTCAAGAGAGGCTGTTGAACCGTTGCTTGATTTTTTCAACTCGACAGGAGAGTTTATCGCTGCAGGACCAATGAACATTCCCTTTCAAGACGAAGATGATAAAAAATTTTGCGAAGTAGCAAAAACCGGTCACGCACTATTCCTTATTACCGGTAATGGAACCCGCTATCCGAAAGATCCGATCATTATTACCCCCCGTGATTTTATTCTAACCATTTTTTGAACCACGGGACGGTTTTTACTCCGTCCCATCGGTGTTCTCCCCTGAAGATGTGATGATACAAGCGGTCGGCTGTCCCAAAAATCTCGTAGGCTTTTAGGGTTATAGCGAGCTGTTCGGTGACGTTTTCCACTCCTCGCTCTCCGTTGAGCGGGTCGTCGGTGCCCGATTCGATGAGAAGCGGTCTGGGAGCAATCAGTGCCCCGATGTCCCCCATATCTGCAATTTCCCACAAGTTCGGGACGTAGTTACAGGAACAGTTGTCGTTCAGTTTCAAGAGAGAGTCCCGGTAACCGTAAAAATATCCGCTTATGACCGAACATTGGACCCGCTCATCGAGTGCTGTAAGCCGGAGGGTCTGCATCCCGCCGCCCGAAAGGCCGCCGCATCCTATTTTTTTATTATCACAATCGTTGCGATGCTGTTCGATATAGTCGATCAGCCGCATCAAATCCCACGTCCACATTCCGGTCACGGTTTGTCCTAAAGAGATTGCGATATTGTTCAGTTCACGGCACGATCCGTGCAAGAAATCCTCATTGTTGACTTGATGCATCCATTCCCGTCTCTCGCCGAATCCGCGAGCGTCGGGACAGAAAACGACGAAACCCGCTTCGACGAAGCGGACCCCGTACTCATAGTTGTACTGCTCGATTTGCCGTCGTATCCGCGGAATATCTTTCCTGCCGGCGGGGGAGAACTTGCCGCCGCTATCGTGACCGTGGGGAGCAATAAGAGCCGGCCTCGGAAAATCGACATTTTTAGGGACAAGGACGTAGAGAGGCATAAAAACGTCCGGTTCTCAATTCGGCGGCCCATATTCCGTACTCTTCCACATTCTCAGCGGAAAATGCGCATTGCCTCTTTGATTGATCGTATCGATTCAAGAAATAGTGTTGCGCGGTATAAAATTTCTCGGTGTGAAATGGTTTTGACATGGTTATTCCTCTCTAATGATACCATATGATTTCGAACCTTTGAATAAAGCCGGGTGCTGTCCGGGGTGCTGAGTTGACTAATTTACGATTTAAAAGTAAATTAGTCATATGATTCCGAGAACGCTCTCTCACTATTTAAAAAAGGACGCGCTCTATTATCCGGTGGTTACTGTGACAGGACCGCGGCAATCGGGGAAAACGACATTGGTAAAGTCCACTTTTCCCGATTATGAGTTTGTCTCCCTTGAAGAAATCGAGTTACGATCATTTGCCCGCGACAACCCGCGTGAGTTTTTAAACCGATATTCAGAGCAGGTCATAATCGATGAGGTCCAACGGGTACCCGATATTTTAGCCTATCTACAGAGTGCTGTAGACGAAGACGATGCTGCCGGCCGTTTCATCCTTACCGGGTCGCACAATTTACTCCTGCTGGGGAAGGTATCTCAGTCACTTGCGGGTCGTACCGGTATTCTGCATTTGTTACCATTTTCACGGTCGGAACTCGAATTGCAGATTCAGCAGGTCCCTACAGGCCGAAAAACGCTTTTTAACAATGATTCGACAAAACTTGATCTTTGGAAGACGGTGTATAAAGGATTTTATCCGCGTATTCACGATAAGAACATTCCTCCCAATATTTGGCTTGCCGACTATGTTCAGACCTACCTTGAGCGTGATGTGCGTTCGCTGATCAACATCGGAGATTTGGAACGGTTCGAACGTTTTCTGATGCTTGCAGCCGGCCGGACCGGGCAGTTGCTGAATTATTCTTCTTTGGCAAACGATTGCGGTATTTCAGTCGATACCGCAAAACGGTGGATATCGGTATTGAAAACAAGTTTTGTTATTTTTCTCCTTCATCCGCACCACCAAAACTTCAACAAACGAATAATAAAAAGCCCGAAACTTTTTTTCTACGATACAGGTTTGGTTTGTCATTTGCTGAGAATCCGAAATCCGGAACAGGCACGCACCCACCCCCTCAGGGGAGCTTTGTTCGAAAATCTCATTATTGCGGAAGTTGCGAAAGCATATTTGCACAATCGTCGGCGTCCCCCTCTCTTTTTTTGGAGGGACAAGACGGGGCATGAGGTGGACCTCCTTATTGAAGAGGCAGGTGAATTGTTTCCGGTGGAAATAAAATCGGGGCAAACCATAGCGACCGATATGTTCGATTCTCTAAAGTGGTGGTGTCGTTTGGCAGACCGGTCTTATGATGCGGCAGCACTTGTTTACGGGGGTGATGATTTCCGAACACAGGACGAGATCCGGGTACGCCCCTGGTTTTCGGTATAAAGAATATTATTTGACTACCCCTCATTGTTGCCGTATTATTCCGATGGAGGGAATGGTAGATGGAAACCGGAAGGAACGAAAACCAAGTACTGGGGACAATAAAAGAGTGGGCGGAGGCGGAGGAAAACGTTCGTGCCGTCCTCCTCACAAGCTCCCGGGCCAGGCCGGATTTTACTCCCGATTTTCTCTCGGATTACGATGTCGTCCTCTTCGTAACCGATCTCTCTCCCTTCAAACAGGATGATTCGTGGCTTGGGCCGTTCGGCGAGGTGATGGTCCGTTGGCCGTATACACCAAGGACCACCCTGGAAGAGTACGGGATAACCGACCGACTGTCGGTCGATCCGCATGGTTACGACGACGGGTACATGGTCCTGGTAGATAAAGACGGAATAACAAAAGAGCTCTCTCCCCCTACCTATACCGAATACATCATCAAAAAACCGACAAAGGAAGAGTACGGAGAGCTGATCAACGACTTCTGGTGGGACGCCGCCTACGTGCCCAAATATCTGTGGCGGGACCAGCTGCCGTTTGCAAAATACATGTTCACTCAGGCGGTACATGACATCTACCTTCGAAGAATCATCGAATGGTATATTGGTCTGAAGAACGATTGGTCGGTCGATACGGGACTGGGTGGTCGCTATTTCAAGCGGTTTCTCGAACCGGAAATGTGGGGACGGGTCGAATCGACCTACGCAGGGTCCGGTCTCGAAGAGAACTGGGAAGCCTTCTTTAACGCCGTGTCTCTTTTTTGCGAGTCGGCCCGGACCGTGGGGACCGTCCTCGAGTACCCCTATCCGGAGAAAATGGAACGGAGGATGGCGGCCTATTTTCGTGCGATCCGTGAGACTGAGTAATGGTGGGGGACGCTCCTTATGAGTACGGGCTGCCCTTTCTCCCGTTTCTGGTTTCGGTAACCTCCATCTGTTTCCTCTTTATGTAGTGGGAGAGGATCGCCAGCTGGATCCTATAGCTCCGCACTACTCTGGGCAGTGATTCCATGGAGAGAATGCTGTGATCGCTGATGATCGTACCGATTTTATCGGGATTATTGTCGAACACTCCGACGATGTTGAGGCCGTATTCATGAAACCCGGGATATTCTATCAATGCGGAGCCCAATTTACCCGCTCCGATCAACACCGCCTCATTCTCGATGGTGATTCCTAAGAACGCTGCGATGGCCTGTTTTAATCCCGCGACCGAATACCCTGTCTTTGGTTTTCCGCGATATCCGATCAAGGCGAGATCTTTTCTCACCTGTGTGCTGTCGATTCCGAAAAAGCCTGAAAGATAGCCGGAAGAGACGAACTGGGAGCCGGACAATTCCATGTCGAGTAGAATTTGGTGGTAGTGAGGAATACGGCTTAAGGTATGTTCCGGGACTCTCTCGGTTTCAATAGGTAAACGGTAGAGGATTCTTTTGCTATTGACCATTTCTTGAACCATTAGTTATATTCCTATTGTGAATTAAATCACGATAAATAAGATGAAAACATCGATGTGTAATTCCCCCATTTTTATACGGAGAAAAGGATGGACCAGACAAAATGGATAAAGTACTTGTTGTCGATGTTACGAAGGGGTTGCACGCAACTAGCAGCTCTGGTAATATTGAGGTGATTCGGAGCATTGTAACCGATAACCGGGACGCTCTGAACAAATTAAATGACAAGCTGCAAAATAGTAAAGAATTTTAAGGAATTTTGGTTTTTTGCCCTTGTCAAATCGTTTAAATGGGGGTATACTACTAACAGGATAATATACTAACGATCTTTTAACATATACTTAGTAACTTGAAATTATTGGATAACCGCCGTTGTCCCTCATAAAAACAATTAAAACCTGCATAACGACCTCATCCTCTCGTTTCCGGCGGTTATCCTTTTTATTATTAATCTGCTAAAAATGTAGTGGTTCAGCCCGGCTCGGCCATTTAAAAATTCTTAACGCTTTGTGGTATGCTTCGCCAGTCGTGGTCGGTCCTGACCGCTTCTATTGCTTCCTGGAAAATCCATCCATCTTTAAAGGTTTGGTACCCTGAATATCCGTTTCCCAGTATGTCCGCGGTAAACTCCTTGGCCAGCTGGGTCCAATTCCTCTGAGTATCATCGTCGATGTCGGGAAGCGACCGATTAATATGGGCCGGCACCTGTTCCTTTTTCCATCCACCGTCTTTTGTATAGAGGTAGAGCGGACCTTGAGCGTAGGCACCATCAATGTAGACAGCACCGTTCTTTGCGTAGAATGCGATATAATCGTTGTTGTAGCGGGGCTGCAAACCGCTGTGTTTAAAGAGGACGGATACAGGTTGATGATGGTCCAACCCCGGTCTTACTCGTGACAGCACCGTGTAGGTCCATTCGGCGTCCGCGTTTTCCCATTGCAGCGCTGCCGCTTCTTCCGGTGAAGGGGCGTACTCTTCCCGTTCCCGAAAATCGTGTGAACCTGGAACAATCGGGGCTTTGGGCATATCATTTCTCGCCTCTCCTTTAATGGAGAGCAGTGTGCCGTCTAAAATATGCAATACAATGGATAATTTATGCGTAAAATTGTTGTTGAGTCTTCCCCCTCCTAGTGCCATCTGGTGGGACCATCCGAATGGTATAAGCGGATTAAGATTGTAATGGGAAATGCATTCTACTTCCAAGGGTTCACCGATTGTCCCTTCAGCGATCAGCTCTTTAGCGAAGAGGGCGTGCGGCTGATATCTGTAGGAAGCGGCATAAGCGGTTTTAACGTCTTGGTGAAGGGCCTTCGAGTACATTTCCCGTGCCTCTTCCGCGGTTGATGCGAGCGGTTTGTCGCAAAAGACGTGACAGCCGTACTCGAGTGCCGTCATGATCGGTCCATAATGGGCGCCGCCGGGTGTTCCTACGGCAAGTATATCCGGTTTCACGGTTTCAAGAGCTTCATCCCAATTGGTAGAAGAGTATGGAATATGAAGGTCCGCGGCAACCGAAGTTACCACGGACTCATTTCTGCCGACTATTCCCGCGATCTCAACTCCACACGACCGCAGAGCGGCGGTGTGTCCTTTTCCCGCAAACCCTGAACCCAAAACAAGGGCCTTAAGCTTTGTTTTCATAGATTTAGCATAGGCTAAAATAGATGAATTGACAATGGAGAGAATTGCAGGCCCAACGCTATTTTCCGGCCATCATCATCTCAACGTCTTTTTGGGCCGTTTCAATCGGTTTTATGTCGAATTTTTCTACCAGAACAGAAGCCACATTGGCGGACAGAAACGCGGGAAGCGTTGGTCCTAAACGGATGCCCTTTACACCGAGAGAGAGAAGGGCCAGCAGGACCGCTACCGCTTTTTGTTCGTACCACGCTACATCAAATGATATGGGCAGATCGTTGAGATCGTCGAGTCCAAAGGCATCCTTGAGGGCCATAGCCGCAAGCGCTAAAGAGTAGGAATCGTTGCACTGCCCCGCGTCCAATACCCGGGGGATACCACCGATATCGCCCAGATCAAGTTTATTGTAGCGATATTTCGCGCACCCCGCGGTAAGAATTATTGCGTCATTTGGAAGAGCTTCAGCCACATCGGAGAAGTAGCCGCGTTCCGACTGCCGTCCGTCACATCCCGCCATAACGATGAACCGTTTCACTGCTCCTGATTTTACGGCATCGACAATAGTATCTTTTAACTGAGTAATCTGATTATGGGCAAACCCTCCCGTAATGGTACCGTTTTCTATCTCTTTTGGAGGGGCGCACGTTTTAGCCAGTTCGATGATTTCCGAAAAGTCTTTGGTCCCGTCTTCTTTCACCGCTTCGATATGGCGGATACCGGGGTAACCGACTATATCAGTCGTGAAAATTCGGTCTTTATAAGAACCTTGTACCGGTGTTATGCAGTTCGTGGTCATGAGTATCGGGCCGTTGAAAGACTCAAACTCTCTGTTTTGCCGCCACCACGCGTTACCGTAATTACCCCGAAAATGAGAATACTTTTTAAAGGCAGGGTAGTAGTTGGCCGGCAGCATCTCGCTGTGGGTATAAACATCTATACCGGTCCCTTCGGTTTGGTGAAGCAGTGTTTCCATATCTTTCAGATCGTGACCAGAGATAAGGATGCCGGGGTTGGTGCCCACGCCAATTTCTACTTGGGTAATTTCCGGATGGCCGTACGTTTCCGTATTCGCCTTGTCAAGAAGGGCCATAGCCGAGACGGCGGTTTCTCCCGTTCTAACGGTTAGGTTGAACAGGTCATCTATGGTCAGAGAATCCATGTTTTCTATGGTAGTCGCCGATAGAGCTTCAATTATAAAATAATAAATCGAATGATCGGTATATCCTAATACCGAAGCGTGGTGGGTATAGGCTGCCAACCCCTTTAAACCGTACAGAATAAGCTCCCGAAGAGACCTTTTATCTTCATCTTTTTCAGTGAGAACGCCTACCGTCTTCGCTTTTTCATCCATACCGTTTCTGCCTTCCGGTTTCCACGTAACACAATCCGGAGCTGCTTCTCCAAAAAGCGATTGAACGGTTCCTTCCGTATTCAGACCATTTTTTAATTCATCGCGCAGGGCGACAGCCTCGACTATATAACCGGAAATACGACCATCGTCAAAGTTGGTGTTGGTAATCGTTGCAAAAAGCGAACGGGTTAGAAACTCGCCGAGATTGACCGTCGATCGATCATCTAACGGTTTCATCTTTTCAGCAACCGCGGCTGCACCTCGAAGTGAGAAAATGAGAAGGTCTTGAAGATCGGCAGTCTCTTCTTTTTTTCCGCAGACACCGTTTACCGCGCACCCTTCATTTTTTAAAGCTTCCTGACATTGATAACAAAACATCGTAGATCTCCTTGTTTCATTGGTTTGTGCCGCCATTTAAACGAGTGACGGCTTTTTTTCTTGGTCATATCATAGCAATGAAACCGGTCGCGGGCCGTAACAATTGTTACATAAAGAGTAATATTTTCTCTTTCCTTGACACGAACGCGAAGCAGGCGGTATAAATTGAACTGACCATGACCATCTCATGTTAGGAGGCCTCTATGCTCGCATATTTACAGTATCCCGATTGGATTAATCCGGAAATAATACCCGGACTCCCGCTGCGCTGGTACGGCCTCATGTACTTGGTGGCTTTTCTTATTGCCTATGTGCTCTTTTCGTACCAGATAAAGAAACGAAAACTGGAGGTGGTACAAGACGATATTCTCAATTTTTTCTTCTGGGGCATTATCGGTTTACTGATCGGTGCCCGGCTTTTCGCGACATTGTTGTTTGATCCCACCCATACCTATCTACAGAAACCGTGGTTGATTTTTTGGCCCTTTTCAAACGGTCGATTTGTCGGACTGCAGGGCATGAACTACTACGGAGGATTGGCCGGGTGTATCGTGGCATTGATCATTTATTGCAGGGTAAAGAAGGTAGAACTGCTCGATTGGGGCGATATGCTGTTGGCCGGTGTTCCTCTCGGATATACCTTCGGACGATTGGGGAATTTCATCAACGCTGAATTATTCGGCAGAGTAACCGCAGCTCAGTGGGGAATCGTCTTTCCTAACGCTCGTCGATTTCCGGCTACGGAGGAGTGGGTGCGTGAAATAGTCGAAAAAATCGATATGACTGTTCCCGAATCCGGTATGGTCAATCTGCCAAGACATCCAACCCAACTGTATGAGGCTTTTTTTGAAGGAATAGTCCTCTGGGTGGTTCTCTGGTTTGTTTTTAGAAAAAGAAAACCGTACAACGGATTTCTTGTCGGGGTCTACATAATCGGCTACGGGGTTATGCGGTTCATCATAGATTATTTCCGAATGCCGATCTCCGCGGACGACTTTCTTATCAAGCTTTCCTCCGTGCACAATCCGCCGTATCTCTTTGTTACTCCGTTTAATTTTTTAACCAGTCAAGTGTACAGTGCCTTAATGATTATCGGTGGTATACTCTTCTTGGTTATTATCTCACATTATCAGAAAAAGAAGAATATTGACGATTCTCGGAAGCAGGGAAAGAAAAAGACGTCGATGAGGAAGCTTCGTAAGAAAATCCAATGAGCCGATCGCGAAAACCGCATATGCTCTGCCTTCCGCGTTTTGAAAGGGGCCCGCATGGTCTTTAACTACAAGGTGTTTGTGAAGCAATTTTTCAAAGCACTTTTCCGGGCCCAAAACACTCACGCTCGATTAGAACCGAAACGCGTCAAGTTTATGGCGGTCTTTGTTTTTCTCTATCCAACTGTATGGTTGTTCACATCGTTCTGTTTCATTTTAGACCATATCTTTTTCGGAGATTTTAGAAACCAGAAACTTCTAAAACCGGTTTTTATTATAGGAAATTTCCGGAGCGGTTCAACGCTGCTTCATCGTCTCATGGCCAGGGACACCGAAAACTTCGCGTCTATTAAAAGTTGGGAAATCTATTCCGCGCTTTCGATTTCTCAGCGAAAGTTTATTCGCGGTTTGAAGATGATCGACGGTTGGTTCTTCGGCGGGTATTTCAATCGAAGGCTTCATTCCTGGGAAAACAGGACCATTAGAAAGGTCAAAATTCATAAAATGGGCATTCATGAACCTGAGGAAGATGAAGGGCTTTTCTTTTACAACTGGTACAGCCTTTTTGTATGGGTATTTTTTCCGGTTGAACTTGACAGCGCCCCTTATCATCGGTTTGACCAGATGATATCGCCACCGATAAAGAGGCGTGTGATGCGCTTTTATGAACAGTGTATAAAGCGGCACCTCTATTTTCACGGGGGCGCGAAGCATTACTTGACGAAGAACCCTTCTCTCACCGGAAGAATCGATTCCCTCCTGAAGTATTTCCCTGACGCTAAAATAGTCTATTTGGTGCGCAATCCGCTGGAAAATATTTCTTCACAGATAAGCTGGTTCTCGTTTGCTTGGAGCTATTTCGGTAAACCGCTGGTAAAGTATCCGTACAAAGAGATTCTCTTCGATATGGCGAAACATTGGTATTTTTATCCCTTGAGGCGGCTTTCGCAGGAGCCGCAGGAGAGGTACTGCGTTATCAAATTTGAAGATTTGACTACCAGGCTGGAACCTATTATGGAGATGATTTATAAACGATTCGGTTTGCCGATGACGGATGAGTTTCACAAGATCGTTCACGCTACGGCCGACCATTCTCGAAGTTTTCAAAGCGTGCATTCCCACACATTGGAAGAGGCCGGTATCTCAGAGGAATATATCTACAGAGAATTAAAACCGATTTTTGATCGTTTTCACTTTCCACCTCCGTAAGAGAACGGGCCGCCGCGGACCACGTTGTCCTCATAAAGAGGAAAATTGTTTTGTCTCTCTTTGCAAACTGGTCTATAATAGAAATACGGAGGAAATGACAAGGTGGAGAAATATCAAGTAACAACCGGAGTGTTTTGGGTATCCATTCCTGAAGTCGGGCTTCAGATATTATGCGGCTGCCCCTCCGATGTCGTTAAACACTGTATGAAACGGGGTTTCATAGTCGCGAAAGAGAAGGATGGAGTTACTTTTGAAACCGGTCCTAACGCGATCCTGCTCTCCGACAGTTCGATCCAAAACGGTTACTTCTCCAATCTTGCCGAGTTTCCTTTTCTTCAGATGTTCTATCGACAGGGAACGCTGATCCCAAACCACCCGAACAATACCGGTGTAAAACCACTCCTCATCGGCTTAGAGGACCAGGTACGGTCCCAAATGAACTACATCTACCGTGGAAATTACGGTTTGGTAACGAAAGAAGAGATGATGGCCGCGGGTGCTGCTGAAGCCGAGGCGGAGGAGATGCTGCGGTTGAAGCTTCGTTTCGCCTTCAACCGAATACGAGATTCGCACGAGTTGATCGATCCACGTATTATCGATCGTGACATAATCGAACTTCGCGATAATGTCTATCTTCGACGTCTGTGTCTGAATAAATATCAGTTTATCTATGGCAACGAAACCGCCACGGTAGACTTGAACCTGCGGAAAAATGAGAGATATAAACCGCCATACAATCTGGGTTTATATAAGCTGAAGCGCCAATACTTCGCCGTGGTCCATATCGGTGAAGGTGACGGATGGGACCCCTCGCGTCCCTGCATGGCAAGCATGATTGTGTTTCAAGGAAAGATCTATCTCATCGATGCCGGTCCCGACATAATGGATAGTCTGGTCGCTTTGGGTTTTTGTATGAATGAAATTGAAGGGATATTCCATACTCACGCACACGACGACCATTTCGCGGGACTGCCGACGCTCATTCGTTCCGGCCATCGCTTGAAATACTACGCGACCCCGTTAGTGCGGGCTTCCGTTACTAAAAAGATTGCGGCCTTACTGTCCATGGAAGAGGAACGGTTCGGTGATTATTTTGAGATTCACGATCTCGATTTCGATGTTTGGAACGATATCCAAGGATTGGAAGTAAAACCTGTGTACTCGGCCCATCCGGTGGAAACCAGCATTCTCTTTTTTCGCGCTTATTGGGACGGAGGTTACAAAAGTTACGCTCATTTCGCCGATATCGCCGCGTTTAAAGTTTTGGAATCGATGGTAACGAATGATCCTAAAAAAAACGGTTTATCCGAAGAAAGGCTGAACAGGTTTAAGCAGGATTATAGTGAACCTGCTACTATAAAGAAGTTGGATATCGGCGGCGGACTCATTCACGGTGACGCGGAGGATTTTATCAATGATGAATCGGGCAGGCTGTTACTCAGTCATACGGCGGAACCATTAACGAACAGGCAGAAAGAAATCGGGTCAAACGCGACCTTCGGCATGCAGGATATTCTTATCAAAGGTCTTCAAGATTATTCTCTATCCTACGTGTTCCATCAACTTGAAAACTACTTTCCAAATGTCGATCAGGAAGGGTTGAAAATGCTTCTCAACTGCCCCGATATTACAATAAATCCGGGTACAATTATCATCAAGCAGGGTGATCCCATCGACTATATTTACTTAGTGGTAAATGGTGTAGTCGAACTGATCGATTCCGAGCATGAGGTGGATACGGTCATCTCCCCGGGTTATCTTATCGGAGAAATCGGCGGGATGTTGAATAAACCTGCAAAGGTCACGTACCGGGCCGGAAGTTATATTAGGACCGTAAAAATTCCGGTTGATATCTATCGATGGTTTGTTGAAAAGTACAATTTAGTTGAAGAGACGAAACGAATTTCGGAAAACCGGGGATTACTACGGTTTACCCGGCTCTTCGGCGAATCGCTTCCCTCCCCGATAGAAAACAGGCTGGCACAAGCAATGGAATTGGTTGAATGGAAGGCGGGGACCGTCGTCAATCCGACCGGGGGAAAACGGGTCTATATTCTTTTCGAAGGAAAGGGGCATATTTGTTCCTACACTCAAACTATTGTCGATGACCTTGGCTATGGAGATTTTTTTGGAGAGGATTCGATTATTACCGGGGCGACCAGCATGTTTACTTTTCGGGCCGAGGAGAGGACAAAGGCCGGTATTCTTTCCGCGGATCTTATGCGGGATATTCCGATTGTTCAATGGAAGCTTTTCGAAACATTCGACCGTCGGATGAAGATCGTCAAATCACGGTTTAAAATTAAGTGGTATGAATCATATTGTGTTGATATTAAAGAGATCGATAAACAGCATAAAAAACTTTTTACGTTATTGGCCGAGGTGTTTCGAATAAGAGACGGGAATGAAGATACGCAAAAATATCAGCGAAAAATAACCTTTAATTTATTCATCGAATTTCTTTTCATAGCTATCAATTATTTTATCCATT
>CAZJBZ010000043.1:15980-17632 GCA_964543975.1 uncultured Spirochaetales bacterium | reverse complement strand
ATGCCGTAAACCTGATAAACGGGGCCGTACTCTGTAACCGAATTTTAGGCTATGTGAACGCGCCGGCCCTTATGCAGCGGGTCGTTGGCCGACTTCAGGGCACGAGTGTCGATGTTGCAGTCTACAAAAAGAAGCGTGACGCCCTCTGCAAAGGCCTTGCCGACATAGGATACCAATTTCATGAACCGGAAGGGACGTTCTACCTCTTCCCCAAAGCACCCGGAGGGGACGACCTGCGTGCGGTGAATGTCTTGTCCGAAGAGCTCATTTTAACCGTACCCGGAAGAGGGTTCGGAAGTCCGGGATATTTCAGGATCTCTTTTTGTGTCGACGACACGGTCATCGAAGGCGCAATGCCCGGATTCGAACGGGCATTCCACAAGCTTTCGGGCTGATTCAAGGAAAGGAACAATGAAAGAACAGTATACCTATTGGAACCGGAATATCGAAACGGCCGAGAGGGCGGAATTGGAAAAAATGCAGCTCTCCGATGTGCGGAAAACGGTCGATATCGCCTTACGTACCGATTTTTACGGGAACAAACTGAAGGATGCAGGTCTCCGCTCGGGCAAAGACCTCACCTCGTTGAAGGAGCTTCGGAAACTCCCTTTCACTACGAAGGACGATCTTCGTAACAGCTTCCCGTACGGTCTGCTTGCCGCTCCATTAACCGATGTAGTCCGACTGCACGCCTCGAGCGGGACTACCGGCATACCGACCGTCATCTATCACACATCGGAAGATATCGCCGCCTGGACCGAATTAACGGCGCGTTCGATTGTCGCCACCGGAGTGGGAAAGGCCGATGTGTTTCAGAACATGATGACCTACGGTTTATTTACAGGAGGATTGGGGCTTCATTACGGCGCTGAGAAGATGGGCGCCTTGGTTATTCCCGCGAGTTCGGGAAATACCAAGCGGCAGTTTCGTTTAATGAAGGATTTTGGGACCACAGTCGTACACGCCACCCCGAGTTATATGCTTCATCTCCACTCAAAACTGGATGAGGAAGAAGTGGAGCTGAAACAGTTGTCACTGAAAAAGGCATTAGTGGGGGCCGAACCGCACTCGGAGAACATCCGAAAGAAAATAGAAAATATTTTCTCGATCGATGTCTATAATTCATACGGCTTGAGTGAGATGAACGGTCCGGGTGTGGCCTTTGAATGTGAGCGCAAAAAAGGGATGCACGTGTGGGAGGACGCGTTTTTTCTCGAGGTAATCGATCCGGAAACGGAAGAGGTGGTTGAGGACGGTACGGCGGGAGAATTGGTCTTTACGACGCTGCAGCGGAGCGCGACGCCGCTCCTCCGGTACCGCACACGCGATCTCTCTCTGGTCTTTCCGGACCGGTGCGATTGCGGTCGTACTCACCGCAGGATCGACCGAATAAAAGGGCGCACCGACGATATGCTGATTATCAACGGCGTCAATGTGTTTCCCTCTCAGATAGAAGAGGTGATCATGAAGCTGCCGGAAATCGGGACCAATTATCAGATCGTCGTAGAAAAGGCGGGGGCCCTCGATAGATTGATCGTAAAGACGGAAGTGACCTCTACTCTGTTCAGTGACGATACGCGTGATTTAAACGCGTTGAGGGACACAATAAAGGAACATCTGCGCGCCTCTATCTCCATCTCTCCTGTAGTGGA
>CAZJBZ010000043.1:15085-15970 GCA_964543975.1 uncultured Spirochaetales bacterium | reverse complement strand
TCCACGAACCCGGTGTCCTGCCTCATTTCGAAGGAAAGGGAAAAAGAGTAATCGATATTCGCGTCTAAAGGGCGGTAATTAATTATTAATGTTGCTATTTCGGTAATCTATCACTATAATTTTTAGATATAATTTTTAACGATGATGCGGTGGACGTTTCATTTCGGCGATCGCACCGCCATCCACTTTTTGGGGAGAAGCCTATGGCTGAAAAAGCGATGTCAATCAAGGTAAAGATATTATCAATAGCGATCATCGGTATCGTGTTATTAGCGGTGGTAACCACGCTGTTCTATATCAGCGACATTCGAGAACAGGCCGAATTGGCTATTTTAGAAAAAAGCAGGGCCGTCGTTTTTACAGCGGAAGCAACCAGAGAAGAAATGGCCCAAAAAATAGAAAAGAATGTCGTTCGACCGCTCGAAGAGATAGCGGAAACCGGGACACGAGAACAGATGTTGGAGGCCGTACCGATCATTACGGCGATCGATGTCGCGAAAATGCATGCGGATGAGGCGAATTATACCTTCCGGGTACCGAAAATAAAACCGAGAAACCCTGAAAATGAACCGACCGATTTAGAACGGGAGGTACTGGTCGAACTGCAGACCGGAGAATCAACCGAGAAAATTGTTTATGAGAAGGACCAAATCCGCTACTTCAAGGCGATAGAATTATCTGCCGAGTGCATGGTCTGTCACGGTTCTCCCAAGGGAGAGCCGGACCCGATAGGCGGCATCAAGGAAGGGTGGGCCGTCGGAGAGATCCACGGTGCTTTTGAGATAATCAGTTCGTTGGAAGAGGCAAAAAACACACAAGCGGTCGCTACCCGTAATATCCTCCTCATTACGCTGGGAATCATTGTCGTCATCGGGTTCTTTCTCT
>CAZJBZ010000043.1:3432-15075 GCA_964543975.1 uncultured Spirochaetales bacterium | reverse complement strand
CTGGCTCATTATCAAAGTAATAACTAACCCGTTGACCGATTATATTCGCAATTTTCAAGCGGCGTCCGAAGGTGATTTAACGGTCCAATCTCAGACGCGCAGCAGGGATGAGATTGGAGAACTATCGGTCTATTTCAATGAATTTATCGTTTCGTTAAACGGAATGATTCGTCAGATACGAGATGTGACTGAAAACGCGCGAGGCATAAGCGAAGATTTGGCATCCACATCCGAACAGACCGCCTCTTCCTTAGTGGAAATGCGGTCGAATATCGAAAACATGAAAAACAAGACCGTTCACCTGGATGAAGAGGTCATTACTTCGACGGAGGCTGCCAATTCCGTAAAAGCGTTCATCACCAGTGTCGGGGAATTAATATCGAACCAGGCCGCGGCGATCGACGAATCATCGGCTTCTATCGAAGAAATATCCTCCTCTATCAACAATATCGCCCGCGCGGCGGATGAAAAGTTGAAAATTGCCAACACCCTCGAAAAGACGGCATTGGAAGGCGAAACGGAAATGGAGGAAACGGTAAAGGTCATCAAAAAGGTCGCCGAATCGACAAACGTCATTATGAACAGCATTTCGGTAATACAAAACATCGCGTCCCAAACCAACCTTCTGGCTATGAACGCGGCCATCGAAGCAGCCCACGCGGGAGAGGCGGGCCGCGGATTCGCCGTGGTCGCGGACGAAATCAGAAAACTGGCCGAGTCGAGCAGTGAAAGCGCCAAAGGTATTACCCAATCGTTAAAAGAGGTTACCGGTTATATCGACGTATCCGAAGAATCGACCGAGAAATCGGGCAAGGCCTTCAACGGCATCGTGAATCAGGTGAAGGAGGTGGCCCAGGCGATGCAGGAGATGAAGAACGCGACCGACGAACTTTCCGTGGGAAGCAGTCAAATTGTCGAAGCGTTGAGCTCTCTGATCACTATTACCGAAGATGTAAAAAACTCGTACAGTGAGATGGATTCAAAGGTCGAAGGAATTACCAATTCGATGAATCAGCTCAATGCCATCTCTACCGATACAAAAACCGGCATGGAGGAGATAACCATCGGTATTAATGAAATATATAATGCCGCTCAGATCATTTCCCAATCCGGAACGACAAACCAGGAGAGTGTTGCCGATTTGGAGGAACTTGTCGGCAAGTTCAAAGTGGATGAGTCGGGAGCGGTAAAAGAGAGATCGGATGAGAACGGCGGAGAACAAAACAGCGAGGAGGAGTCCGAATGATTTGGAACAGCGAGGTTGAAACGCAATCAGCGGCAATAACGCGTGATCGGCAGTCGGAAAACCTGAAGAAAATAGCACAGCGGGTGTATAAAAACGTCCCCTTTTATAAAGAGAAGTTCGACGCCGCGGGAGTTACACCGAACGACATCAAAGATATCGAGGATATTGCTAAACTTCCCTTTACCACCAAAGATGAACTGAGGCAGACCTATCCCTACGGCCTGCTCGCGGTCCCCAAATCGGAGATCGTGGAGGTCCATACCTCTTCCGGGACTACAGGCACCCCGGTCGTCGACGCCTACACCTTGGGTGATATCGAGATTTGGTCCGAATCAATGGCGCGTACATTGGCAATGGCCGGCAGCGGACCGGAAGATGTGATACAGAACGCCTACGGATACGGCCTGTTTACAGGCGGACTTGGCGTGCACTACGGTGCCCGGAAATTAGGAGCGCACGTTATTCCTATTTCAGCCGGTAATACGAAACGGCAGTTAATGATTATGCGGGATTTCGGGACCACCTTATTGACCTGTACTCCTTCCTACACGCTCTATTTGGCTGAGCAGGCGAAGGAGGAGGGGATCGATTTTAAAAAACTGCAGGTAAAAGCGGGCTGTTTCGGTGCGGAACCGTGGAGCGATACGATGAGGAGCGAGATAGAGGCCAAGCTTCATCTGAACGCATACGATATTTACGGGTTAACCGAGATTATCGGACCAGGTGTTTCTTCGGAGTGTGAAGCCAAGGACGGTCTTCATATTAACGAGGATTTCTTTTATCCGGAGATCATTGATCCTTCGACCGGTGAGGTGCTACCCGACGGTAAACAGGGGGAACTTGTTTTTACCACGCTTACCAAAGAAGGAACACCGATAATTCGGTACCGAACCAGGGACATCACCTATCTTTTCCGGGAAAAATGTTCGTGCGGAAGAACGTTGGTCCGAATGCACAGGCTCTTGGGCAGGACGGACGATATGTTGATTATTCGCGGTGTGAATGTGTTCCCCTCGCAAATCGAGCAGGTGCTGATGCAGATAGAAGAAACCGAGCCCCATTATCAGATTATTGTCGACCGCGGGGCATCCCATTTGGATGAGGTGGAGATCGCGGTCGAGGTGGAAGAGAGCTTCTTCTCCGACGAGACGAAAAACCTGGAACAGGTGAGGGCTAAAATCGGCAGCCGGATACGGGCGGAACTGGGAATCGGTGCAAGAGTTCGTCTTGTTGAACCGAAAAGCATAGAGCGGAGCATGGGAAAAGCGAAACGTGTCATTGATAAACGGACGATCTAACAGGAGGAAACTATGAGTGTTCAACAAATATCGGTTTTTCTTGAAAACAAATCCGGAAGATTGGCGGATGTTACTCGTTTGTTGAGTGAAGGAAACATCAACCTTCGAGCCATGACCATTGCGGATACCGCGGACTTTGGGATTCTTCGTATTCTCGCGGACAAGGTTGACACCGCGTTGGATATTCTGGAAGGGGGGGGCTTTACGGCAAAAGTAACGGAGGTACTCGGCATCGAAGTAGAAGATAAACCGGGCGGACTCGCGAAAGTGATGGATGTTTTCGATAAAAACAATGTCAATATAGAGTATCTTTATGTCACCTTAGAACGGAACAAAGACAAAGCGGTGGTCATTTTTAAGGTTGATGATATCGCTCACGGACAAAAAATCATAGAAGCGAACAGCCTCCCCTCGATTTCTGGTTTTTAATGGTGGAGTAAGTGGCGGCAAAAAATCGAGTAAAATCTTTCGTAATTGATACCAACGTTTTTATTCACAAACCTGACGCGATTATGTCATTTCGGGACAATGAGGTTGTTGTTCCGCTTTGGGTCTTAGAGGAGCTGGATAAGCTGAAGAGCTATAGTGATGAGCGGGGGAGAAACGCGCGGGCGGCGATCCGACTGTTGGATGAGTTGGGGAAACACGGCAATATCAGCTCCGGGGTGAAGATGGACAACGGGTCAACCCTGAAAGTAGTCCTTTCCCATCCGAAAGAGATGCCCCCTTACCTGGATATGGAAAAGGTGGACAATAAGATTCTCTTCACGGCGTTTGCCCTTAAAAAAGAGGGCAAGCAGGTGTTTTTTGTGTCAAAGGACATCAACGCCCGAGTCAAGGCGACCGCCCTCGGAATTAAAGCCGTCGATTATGAAAGACAGAAGGTCAATATAAGCAATCTCTATCAGGGTTACAGAGAAACCGAAGTTGTAAAAGATACCATAGACACCCTTCTTACCAATGGGGTCATAGAGTGGAACGATACACTCTATCCGAACGAGTTCGTTCTCCTGCACGAGAAATCGAGCAAAGAGATGACACTGACCAGACACAATCACGTAACCGGTATGCTCGATTATGTGGAACCGCTTCGAGGTTCGATCAGCGGGATAAAACCGTTAAACGATAATCAGCGCATTGCGTTTGAACTGCTTTTAGACGATTCCATTCGCTTGGTAACATTGGTCGGAAAGGCCGGTACCGGGAAAACACTGCTTGCAATCGCTACCGGTTTAAAAAAGGTGTTGGAAGAGGGGCTGTACAGCCGTGTTTTGGTCAGCAGACCGGTTATCCCCATGGGTAAGGACATCGGTTTTTTGCCCGGTGATAAGGAAGAGAAATTGTCTCATTGGATGCAACCACTCTTCGATAATCTGGAATATATTTTAGCGGTCTATAAGCGGCAGAATGTAAAAAGCATGGACCAGCTTTTATCGAACAAAATAATCGAGATAGAAGCCTTGACCTACATTCGAGGACGGTCGCTTCCCGGTCAATACATCATTATTGATGAAGCCCAGAACTTGAGTCCTCACGAGATAAAGACCATCGTCAGCAGGGCAGGTGAAAATACGAAAATCGTACTGACCGGGGATCCTTATCAGATTGATAATCCTTATTTGGATTCCAATTCCAACGGACTCTCTTTTTTAGTGGAAGCTTTTAAGAACCAGAAGATATTCGGTCAAATTATGCTTCAAAAATCGGAGCGGAGTGAGTTGGCCGAACTGGCGGCGGAATTATTATAGCGTACCGACGGAGTTTCTTTCCCCGCGGCCTTAGTAGCCCGGTACAAGAGCAGTACCGTTAAAATGTTAGGGATTTTTAGTGAATATCTCCCACTATCGTGCCGAAAATGACAGAGTATGAAACGTATTGTTCTGGTTTGCCTCTCACTTCTCCTTTCCGCGACGCTCTTCAGTGAAACACTTTTTTCAGGGCTGGACCTTTCCGACGATAATCGACTCTTATTTCGTGCTACAACCGAATCACCGGGGACCGGGAAGTTTTATACTCTTTTTCGGGCAGATTTAGAAAAAGAGACGCTTACCCAATTAAGCTTTTTCCCGGAAAAGGTGACTTATCTTGCTGAAACCGAACAGCTTCAAATTCACAATAGGTTCGGAGTGTTCCGTTCCACGGACAGTTTGTCAAACATGAAACCTGTCAACCAGTTTCCCGCTTTCGTTAACGGAGAAGAGGTGCAAACGGGGAAACTCAACCATGTGGTCGCTTCACCCGACGGAAAATATCTCCTCTATATCGTTGCGAGTACCTACGGATACGGGGACTTGAAACTCTATGTGGTAGAGGAAAATAAGAGGATCGATATTACCGAAAACATTCAGCTTTCGTTTAGCGGTCCGAACGCGTTGTGGTCACCAAACTCTCAGTTTTTTGTATACAGCAAGATGGGAGAACTTTTTTATTATTCGATAGATCAGCTGATTGGGAAAAGGGTTGTATCGGAAAAACTGAGGAAAATCGGTGAAGGGAACATCAGGAACGTCCGCTGGAACAAACAGAATAACCTCTATTTTATTACCGGATCCCGCGTTTATGAGATTTTCAGCGGAGAGTTTTTTACCCGTTCCATCTATTCCAACCTATTGGAGATAGGAAAAATAATCGGTAAAATCCCTTTTCAGTTCGATCATAATTTCGATAGTTTCGCCGTTTCACCGGACGGTTCGAGAATTTTGGTAAACAAGGGGGGGAGCAACCTTTTTCTCTACTATCTTGGTACCGAAGACTTTCTCTCTACGGGGGCGACGGAATCGATGCCGTACCTCTATTTGCCGAGGAACACCAGGGTGAAGCGGATCTTATGGTCGAAAGACAACATTATTACCATTCTCACCGGTAGTATAAAACGGGGGGTCAGCGAGACATCGATTTTCCGGTTCAACCCGGAAGAGACCGATTCCCGGTTGGTTTTCTATAAAACGGCCGACACAAACGTTGAAGATATCATTCTTGCACCGGATGAAAGACGGGCGGCACTGGTCTTCGAAGAGAAGGTGCTCGTTAAACGGTATCGTTCATGGAAGGACGACAAAACGTTTCCTCACTCCTCTCCCCTTAATGTTCTGTGGAAGTCCGATATGGAGCTGATTATCGCCGGCAAGCGGATTACGGAGAGGGTCGGTTTCCAGGATGAAAACAGGGAATTGATCAGTTTTTCCCAAATTGACAAGTATGGATTTTCCAAAGGCGACGGCAACATTCTGGTTGAAGTTTCCGATATGGTGTATGAACTGGTCGACCGTACTTGGGTGAAAAAGGATGATTTCGAAGTCGCGGCGCGTAAAGTCTACTCCCCGGATTATCGGGTCTATACCGAACGCGCGCCGAGTGGAAGCTACCACAACGTGGTGATGGTGAGAGATCAGAAAGGGTATGGAGGCACCGATTTCCTGTTTCCTCCGCCTGAAAGAAGTTATGAGGAGTTTCCGCGGGAGGAAAAACCGGTTGATTTTTTCAATTTTACCCATGGTTCCCGCATACGACGCAGAGAGGTGGCCCTGGTTTTTAACGCGGTTGACAGTGTCGAAGGATTAACGGAAGTCCTCAACATTCTATCCGAGTATTCAATACAGAGTACTTTCTTCGTCAACGGTGAATATATACGCAGAAATCCCGGTGCCGTTAAGGAAATAGCCTATTCCGAACACGAAGTCGGTTCGCTGTTTTATACCTACTACAATATGACGGATGCCACCTATACCGTAACGAAGGAGTTCGTCAAACAGGGTTTGGCAAGGAATGAAGATGATTATTTCCGGGTCACGGGTGAAGAATTATCGCTTTTGTGGCACGCGCCTTATTATTTTGTTAATTCGCAGATCATCGAGGCCGGCAATGAGATGAACTATCAATATGTCGGGAGGGATATCGATAGTTTGGACTGGGTCACCACGGAGACGGCCCGCGATGTGGACGGCTATTATATGACTGCCGCGAAACTTGTAGAAAGATTAATAGAGCTGAAAAAACCCGGCTCTATCATCCCTATCCGATTGGGCATGATAAACGACACACGAGATGATTATCTGTTCCAGAAACTGGACGCTCTTATCAACGGTTTAATATCCTTGGGATACACTATTGTTCCCGTATCAGCTCTTATTGAACACGCGAGGTAGAAAAGTGAGTGATCGCCTTGAATTAAAAAAATCTTATCGTTACAATGATAACTGCTCCCCGGGAGTCAAAAATCGATGTCACTGTATCGATAATAGTAAAGTGGAGAAAAGCAAGGAGGGGAGGAATTAAAGTGAATAGAAACAATCCTTACAATGCATACAAAGAGACAAGCATCAAGACGGCAAGCAGAGGAAAACTCGTTCTCATGCTCTACGACGGTGCAATAAAACAGATCGATATAGCACACGATCTCCTTGAAAAGAAGTCCAAACACTACGACAAAATCAATAATTCCATCATAAAGGCCCAAGACATCGTTACCGAGCTGATGGTTTCACTCGATTTTGAAAAAGGCGGCGAGATTGCGAAGAACCTCTTCAGCCTCTATATGTTTTTTAATCAGCAATTGGTGCAGGCAAATATCAGTAAGGATGCCGAACTTCTCAAGAAGATTCGGGACATGCTTGCCGAATTGAGAGAAACGTGGGTAGAGGTGTTTAACAAGATCGGCAAAGAAAACACCTCCGGCGGAATGGGCGGAGTAAATATTGCCGGCTAGGGGGATAGTATGATCGGCGCCACCGAATTGACCGAGCGGGAACTGGAACAGCGGGTTGCGGTTCTTAAGAAATTGAGAGAAAATCTGCTTCTGCAACGGGAGACGTTTCGAAACTATCTTCACGTTTTGGAAAAGGAGGCAATGGATGTGGATAACGATGATATCGATACGCTGCATCAGCATGTAGAGATGGAAAAGGCGTTAGTGAGTGAAATTTACGCTTTTCAGAAGGTTATCGATCCTTTAGAAGAGATGTATCTCCGCACCCATCCGACCGAAGAACCGGAAATAAAACAACTTCAGCAGTCTCTCGAGTCGATGAAAGAGCAGGTGCTGGCCCGTAATTCGAGGAATAAAGAGCGGCTTAAGGAACGGATGGAGGGGATACGAAACCGTCTGTTGAATATCAAGAAACCGTACGCGAAACGGTCCCTCTACTCTTCTTCCGCGCCCCCCTCTCTTATCGATATAACCACATGAAGGAACCTCTCTATATTCTCGACGGTTATAGTCTCATATACCGATCTTACTTTGCTTTTATGCGGAACCCTCTTATCAATAGTAGAGGCGAGAATATATCAGCGGTCTTCGGGTTTTTCCGCACCTTTTTTTCATTGTACAATCAGTACAATCCAAAATTCTTTTCCGTGGTGATGGATTCACTCGAGCCGACTTTTCGACATAAGAAATATCCCGAGTATAAGGCGACGCGTGAAAAGGCGCCGGATGATTTACATTCTCAGGTACCGATAATCGAGGACATTCTAAACGCATTGGAAGTCCCGATACTGCGCAAGAACGGATATGAAGCGGACGATATTATGGCTACTTTGGCCGAACAATGCAAAAAGGAAAATCGCTCCTGTTTTCTGATATCCGGAGATAAAGACCTTCTGCAAACCATCGAAGGGCCTGTAAAAATGCTCCTGCCGGAAAAGGGTGATTATCGAGAGTTGGGCAGGGAAGAGGTGCATGAAAAAGTGGGGGTCTACCCCGAACAGATCATCGATTACCTCTCGCTCATAGGCGATTCGGCGGACAATATACCCGGAGTGAAAGGGATTGGACCGAAGACGGCAGTATCGCTTCTCGAGAAATACGAAACATTGGACGCGATTTACGAGAATTTGGATTCGGTCCCCTCAGGGCAGCGTAAGAAACTCGAGGAGGACCGTGACAACGCCTATTTAAGCAGAGAATTGATTGTTCTCGACCTTGCCGTACCGCTGGATTTTTCTTCGGACCAGTTGTCTATTGAGAGGCTCAAAACGGAGGCGGCCGTGCCTCTTTTTATCGAGCAGGAGATAAAGAGTATCGCCGAGGAATTGGGCGGCAAAGAGGCGGTCCAAGAGCAGAGCGGACTGAAACAGGAAAAAGTCGATTATTCGACGATTCTTTCCGCTGACGAGCTCGATGTGTGGGTCGAAAAGATAAGAAAAAAGGGATGGTTCACTTTCGATGTTGAAACCGACAGTCTCGATTCCTTGACGGCAAAACCGCTCGGTTTCTCTCTCTCCATTCAAGCGGGGGAAGCGTGCTATGTACCGTTGGAAGCACCGAACGCACAGTGTCTTTCTCATGATGCCGCCAAAGAGAGATTACGGCAGATACTGCAGAATGCCGAACTCTCGTGCATCGGCCAAAATATTAAGTATGATTACAAAGTGATGGCCCGGTGGGGTATTCCGATTACGAACATCGGTTTCGATACGATGATCGCAGCCTGGATACTCGATAGTCAGGCCGGCTCTTACGGCATGGACAATATGGCCGCCCGGTTCTTAAACCACCGGACCCTTCATTTTGATGAGGTAGTGGCAAAAGGCGAGACTTTTGAATCGGTACCCGTCGAACGGGCCACTTCCTACGCGGCGGAAGATGCCGATATTACGTTTCGTCTGTTTGAACTCTTTAAACCGCGGCTTGTCTCCCGAGGGTTGGAAAAGGTGTTTTATGAAGTAGAGACGGCCTTGGTTCCGATCTTAGCGGAAATGGAGTTGACAGGGATCATCCTCGACAGCAGGGTCATGGCGGACTACTCTCGAGAGTTGGAAGGTGAACTGGCGGAGTTGGAAGATGAGATCTATAAGCTGTGCGGGGAGATATTTAATATTAACTCGACAAAACAGCTTCAAACTGTCCTTTTTCAAAAACGGAAACTGCAACCGGTAAGAAAGACAAAAACAGGTTTTTCCACCGATAATTCCGTGCTGGAGGAACTGGCCAAGGAGGACCCTGTACCGGAATTGGTATTGCGTCATCGAAGCAAATCGAAATTGAAGTCTACCTATGTTGATGCTCTTCCGAAGCTCGTCAACAGCACAACGAAGAGGCTGCACACCCACTTTATCCAAACCGGCACCGCCACGGGGAGACTTTCGAGCAGAGACCCTAATCTGCAAAACATCCCCATAAAAACGGAAGAGGGCAGGAGGATACGTCAGGCGTTTGTACCGGCTGAAGGCTCGGTTTTTTTGAGCGCGGATTATTCCCAAATTGAATTGGTTATTCTGGCCCATCTTTCGCACGATCCGGTCCTCTGCCGTGCTTTTCGAGAGGGTATGGATGTCCATAGGCAGACCGGAGCTCTCATTTTTGATGTTCCCGTTGATGAAGTAACCCCGGAACAGCGTCGGGTCGCGAAGGTGATCAATTTCGGCATTATGTACGGGATGTCGGGGTTTCGGTTATCGCGTGAGTTAGGAATTCCGAGGGCCCACGCCGATTCTTTTATTCACGCTTATTTTCAAAAATACGCGAACATAAAAAAGTTTATCGAGAAAACGGTGAAAGAGGTTGAAAAAAACGAAATATCGAAGACCCTGTTGGGCCGCGAACGGAAAATCCCCGGGATCAACAGTAAAAATCGGACCGAAAAGATGAGCGCGGAGAGGATTGCCGTCAATACACCCATTCAGGGTTCCGCCGCCGACATCGTCAAGTTGGCAATGTTGGCGATCGATAGGAGAATGAAATCGGAAAAACTCCGGTCGAAACTGCTCCTCCAGGTGCATGATGAGTTGATCTTCGAAGTTCCGGAGAACGAGAGGGAAACAATGATCGAGCTGACGCGGGAAGAGATGGAAAATGCGGTCACGCTGGATGTTCCGCTCAAGGTCAGTGTCGAAACCGGTTACAGCTGGGGGGAAATGCACTGATATGCCTGTCATCGGAGTGGCGGGTAAATACTGCTCGGGAAAGAATACGGTAACCGATTTTCTGGAAACGAAGGGGTATGTGAGTATCGATGTGGATAAAGCGGGGCACCAGGCGCTAAAGGAGGAGACGGGGGCGCTTGTCGATGTCTTCGGTGTCGATATCCTTGAAGCCGATGGGACGATCGATCGAAGAAAATTGGGAGCTATCGTTTTTGACGGTTCCGGTAGTTTACGAATGCTTGAATCGATCGTCCATCCGAGAATGATTACAATCGTTCAAAGAAGAAAAGAGGCTTTTCAAAAGGAAGGTCATTCCAAAATCGTCATTAACGCGGCGATTTTGTTTCGTTTGGGTCTGCATGCTGAATGCGACTTTGTCTTGTGGATTACCGCTCCGCTCCCGCGAAGGATGATGAGGGCAAAGCAGCGGGACAATTTGACCTTTTTTCAGGTTCTTAAACGTTTTTGGGCACAAAGATCACTATCTCCTCAATCTTCAGAGGAAGGTGTCGATATATATACTATAAAGAATTCCGGAAAGTCCGGCCGGATGAAAATTCGGGTTGAGGAAATTCTTTCGAAAGAAGAGGCAGGCTAGGCTTTATGGAACAAAAAAAATTGCTGTGGATCATTCTTTCCGCGGCCCTATTTCTTTTAGTAGTTGTTGTAGCCGGGGTTGTTTTATTTTTTCCTTCCACCGAGGCGAAGACTCCGACCGGTGAAGCGGGATTGGCAGGCATAAAATCGGGTGATGAGTTCGATCCAATTGAATGGGTACGGGAAGAAGAGGAATATCCCGGTTTGGTAGAGAAAGAAAGGGAAGATGGTTCCGAGGATTTTATAGTCGTATACGGTGAATCTGATGAAAAGAAAGAGGAATCATTCCAAAAGGAAGAAGGCGCGTCCGTTAAGACGGAAAAAGATGATAAGGATGAAGTGAAAGAGCGAAAAGAGGTAAGCAGAGTTCCGGAAAAGCCCGCCCCAACCCCGAAGACGACACCGAAAGAGGTTAAAGTGACGGAGTATTGGATCCAAGCCGGCTCGTTTACCGGTAAGGGCAGGGCCCAGGAAACGAAGAGCAAACTGATGGAAAAGGGTGTTGCAGGGATCATAACATCGAAGAGTATCGATGAAACCACCTACTATCGAGTGAGAATAGGACCCTATTCGAGTAAACGGGAAGCGGAGAAGTTCCTTTCCTGGATACAATCGATCCATGGATTTTCCGGCAGTTAT
>CAZJBZ010000043.1:0-3422 GCA_964543975.1 uncultured Spirochaetales bacterium | reverse complement strand
TCGGGCTGGGAACGGACTATTCGACCAAACAGCTGGTAAACTAACCGGGCCCCTTTTGCAATTACCTCAGTGGTTTAATGTGACCGCCGTCTATACAAATTTCTGTCGAATTTCCGAACTTACATAGTCGAGCAGGGCGACGGTGACGGCGATAAACCAAACCGCGATTCCCGCCGCTCTATAATCGAGCATCCGAATGTACTGCACGAGAATAAAACCGACACCTCCTCCTCCCACGAGACCGATGACTGTGGACATTCTTACATTGATGTCCCAGCGGTAAATGGAAAATGAGACAAAAGGCGGAATCATCTGAGGAACAACCGCGTACATGATGGTCTGGATTCGTGAAGCTCCGGTGGCCTGAATTGCTTCGATGGGACCTTTGTCGATGTTTTCAATTGCTTCGGAATAGAGCTTTCCTAACGCGGCGATGGAATGGATGGTGAGCGCCACAATCCCCGCGAAAGGACCTAAGCCGACCCAAACTACCGCAATCAACGCCCAAATAAGCGGTTCGATGGCCCGTACAATGTTTAAAACGGTGCGTGTAATGTAGTAGATGGTCATCGAAAGCCATGTCCCGGTCATCAGATTCCGCGCGGCCAAAAAACTGACGGGTATGGCAATGATGATGCCGAAAATCGTCGCCATCATTCCCATGACGATTGTTTCAACCATTCGGCCGATGGTAAGCCGAAGCGGTTCGCTCGGAAGCGGAGGCCCGTATTCCGAAATCTGGCGGGCCTCCACACGATGGAACTGGGCGCCTTTCGCACTGGGTGGGATAAGCCTGTACGGCATGATCAGTTTTTGCACTAATTCGCCGTTCTCATCCGTAGTGACCGTTACATACTCGCCTTCTTGGCGTGGTCGAAACTCGTTTCCGATGGAATCGATCCACCAAATTTGCGTGACCGTATTGGGAGCAAACCCGCTGCCTTTCAATAACAATTCAGTCCCGGGTATCAACTCGTTGTCGTCATCGCGCTTCGACAGTTCTCCACAGCGCGGTTCGACGGAAAGAAAGGCCCCCCCCTTCTCCTTTTCCGGTGCCGGCGGGAGTTCACCGTCGCATCCGATACGGATATCCACTCCGGCACTCACCTCTTTCGTATCGTAGGTTATTGCCGCCTTCCAAGGCCACAGCACTTTTGAGAGGGGCGGAAGAGCGTCCGGCAGCTCGGTGACCGCCTTGTAAATATCGATTTTACTGATCTGCCAGCCCATAATGAAAAGGGCGATCAAAACGATGAGAAAGACGCCGCTTTTCTCTTTTTCTCCGGACCTTGCTGTTCTGTAGGAATCCCACACATTGAAAAGCCAAATCACCACGATTCCCACAAAAATAAGGACCATGAATAAGGGCATCCGATCAAAAGCCTTCACCACTTTTTCGATCGCAGTCGGTTCACGGTGCGCGAGAAGATGGACCCTCCATGCCGTCAGTGCGAGAATGGTGGACAGGGAGGCGATCAATAATAAACCCCGTTTAATCTGTCCGTTGAGGATCTGTCCCGAACCGGGGAGAATAAAAGAAAATACTGAGGCGGTAAGTGGAGAGAGCACCCTTTTTTTCATTTTATTATTCATCGTCTTTTACCGTTAAGTCTTTTGCAAGTGAGCTTCTTGCAAAATAAAGCTATGTGGCATTTGCCTCGAGTGACTCCGTTATCTTCCCGCACTGACCCGTTCCGCCTCTTCACCATAGATTTCTTTGAACTGATCGTCGGTCATGGTCCGAATATCTTCACGGGACCCCCTGTAGACGATCCTTCCGTCTTTTAGTCCGATAACCCTGGTCGCGTACCTCTGAACAAGGTCGAGGTAATGAAGGCTGCAGAGAACGGTAATCTGAGACTCTTCGTTCATCTGTTCCAAATAGCCGAGGATGGTATGAGCTAAAACCGGATCGAGACTGGCCACAGGTTCGTCGGCTAGTACCAATTCCGGCTTCTGCATGAGCGCGCGCGCTACGCCCACCCGCTGCTGCTGACCTCCGCTCAATTCATCCGCTCTCTTATGGGCCTGATCCGCTATCCCCACCTTTTTAAGCGCTTCCATCGCCTTCTTTTTATCGTTTCCCGGAAATTTATGAAGCACGCTTGCCCATGGGTTTACATACCCCAATCGGCCGGCCAAAACGTTCGTAACGACGGTAGATCTATTGACCAGATTGAAATGTTGAAAGATCATACCGATTTTACGGCGGATTAAACGCAGTTGCTTTGTGTCCGCTCTTGTAATATCAGTTCCCTTCCAAACGATTTCGCCTTCCGTGGGATCGATCAAACGGTTTATACAGCGAAGAAGGGTGGATTTACCGGAGCCGCTTAAACCGATAACAACCAGGAACTCTCCCTCTTCAACCGTAAAGCTGATGTTATCCAATGCCTTGGTCCCGTCGTTGTATATTTTTGTAAGATTTCGTATTTCCAGCACTCCGACGCCTCAAAAAAAATGGATAGGAAGGGGGGCGGGACCCGAAAGGTTGCTTCCCTCCCTATACCACAAAAAACTATTCCTGCAGTTCTTCAATACTCAGGCCGGAGGCCTGGAGGACCTGTCGGAACGGATCGTAGAAGTCATCGCCGTGCCGTTCTAGTCCGCTCCAGGAGTATGCAACTTTGAGGGCTGCTTTTCCTTCTTCGGTATCAGCAATTGTAAGAAGCGCGTTAACGATTTTTTCCCGCTTATCTTTCGGAAATGACGGATGGAATTGGACCCCGTCGTTGGGGATATCTTCGGTTACGGTAATGACAATGACTTTGTCCATGACATCGGGATGATCGTCTTCGATACTGCTTCTGGCATCCACATAGGTAGCGCCTGCGTCGACATCGCCGTTATAGACGACGGCTACTACCGCGTCGTGGCTACCGGCATCGACAACTTCCGCCAGATCGGTTTCCGGATTGACACCGGCAGCCCTCATGGTGAGCATGGGGATGATCCAACCGGAAGTGGAGAGGGGATCAGGTCTAGCGAACGTCTTTCCCGCTAAATCGGCAACTTCCGAGATCCCCGCGCCCTTGCGGGCTATAAGTTGTCCATTGTAGGTAGGACTTCCGTATCGGACCGAGATGAGTGCGGCGTCAACAACCCCGCGGTCGGCTGCCAAAACGTAGGAGAATGTCGCGAGGGAAGCCATATGAGCTTCCGGCGGATCACTCGATAGCGCGGCAATAACCCCCGCGTATTCGGTTGCGACGTTAGTGTCGAAGTAGAGCCCTGTTTCATCATGCAGAAGATCGGCAACTTCTTGCGCGCCGCCTGCAACCCGTTCCATTTCACCCGAAGGAACAAAAGACCATACAATCGGATTGTCTTCACTGCCTAATTCCGGAGTTTTCCCTTTTGCCTCGGCTTTCTCCTGTACCTCATCGGCCGATTCTTCGGTTTGTTCCGCTTCTTTGGTTCCA
>CAZJBZ010000042.1:0-17732 GCA_964543975.1 uncultured Spirochaetales bacterium | reverse complement strand
CGCTAATCTGGTCCCAATGCTCTTGGGATATTGTAAAATCCTCTACCTCTTTGCTTAATTTTTCAAAGAATCGGTAGTGTTTTTGTTCTTCTCCGGCCAGGAACCGGAATAAGTCTTTGAGGTCCTCATTGGAAGTAGCATCGGCGATCGTTGAATAGTAGGCATATCCGCTTTTTTCAATTTTCATTGCCGTTTCGAAAATTTCCTCCGCGGAAAGTACGATACTCATAGTTTCTCCTCATGCTTTAGAATATGATTACTCTTTCATTTATAGAGAATTAGAGCAATATGGTAAAGTATTTCTTGTGAAAAAGACAATATATTGCAATAAAAAAAAAGAATATACAATACTTGTCTCCCTTTATAAGCTATATTCGATCAACAGCAGTGAAACAACTGAAAGAAAGGGCCCGATAGAGAAGCATGAGTAATTTTTTAGTAATTGGCGGCGGCATTTCAGGGTGTACAGCGGGATTTGAGCTTGCGGAGCAGGGTCACCAGGTACAGTTTATCGAGCAATCGAGTCTTATCGGCGGTAAGGTCCTCGATTACTGTTGCAAAGCAACCGATGAGTGCAGCAGATGCGGAGTCTGCGTCGCTCACACGCGGATCAATGACGCAATACAACATCCGAATGTTACAATCCATACCGGTATCACCATCGATTCGGTAACGAACAGTGGCGGTAAAATCTCCATTCAAGCGACTCGGCACAACCCCTCTCTCAATGGCGATGTCTGTAACGGTTGCGACGCCTGCGTAGAGGCATGTCCCGCCGGGTGCATCACCAAATACAGACGGGGCGAGGTTGTTCAATACGCAATCGATTATGACCGTTGTCTGCTCAATCAAGGGAAAGAGTGTGATGCCTGTCTCAAAGCATGTACCACGAAGGCTTTGTCTTCCCGTAAGGGGGAACAAAAAGTTACGTTTACCGGCGACGGGGTACTTCTGTCTACCGGACATGAGGCTTTCCAAGCGGAAACCAAACCGAGGTACGGATACGGTCGTAATAACAATGTCTTTACCGGGGAAGAAGCGGAAAAGATTTTAACCCGTCAAACCTATTTGACAAAGCCGGATGAAAATGTGGCGTTTATTCAATGTGTCGGTTCTCGTGATCCGCTTATCGGCAGGAACTACTGTTCCGCGGTCTGCTGCTCCTATGCTCTCCGATTGGCCAAGATCGTAACCTACCGAAATCCTGAAGCGAAGGTCACGGTCTACTATATCGATATTCAAAATTTTGATAAAAATTTTACTCTGTTAAAACAGGGCCTTATAGATCAAGGCGTCCGTTTTGTTCGCGGATTACCGTTTAAGGTGGATGAGTTATCAAACGGGAAATTGAAGCTGCTCATTGAAGATGGAAGCGAAGATACCAACGGAAAGCAGCCCGCCGCGACGGAGGCGGACGGCCAATTCGGGGCGGACACAATCGTGGAGCACGATGTCGTCGTCCTGTCGGTCGGATTGGGGCCGGTGAGCGGAGCGTCCAAGCTTGCCGAGCTCTTTAGCCTGAGTCAGGATGAGTTCGGCTTTTTCCGCTCGGACCTGAAAAACGTCTTCATTACCGGTACCTGCAAAGAACCGATGAGTATACCCGACAGTATGACTGCGGCGCGGGCGGTGGCCTTCGAAATGGGAACGGAATACCAAGAGGGAAAAGCATGAAAAGCAGTGAGGGAAAAATCGGTCTCATCCTCCTGTCGTGGGACGGCAACCGTCTTTCAAAAGAGAATGGAGAAGAGATAGCGTCAAGACTCGAGTTTGCCGAGAAACTACCTCGAAAAAATGTTCTTTATATGACTGACCTCTCTTCGCGTCCTCACAACGGTAATGAAAATGAGCTCTCGGAAACGATTAAGAAAAACGGTTTTTCAAAGGTGGTGTTGGGAGGCTGTTCAAGCTTTCGTCATAAGCGGCTGCTTGAACGGTTGAGCGAACAGACCGGATTGACAGAGCACTCTCTCTATCCGGTTACGCTTTCATTTGCGACACAGACCAGGGGAGAGAAAAAGCGGGTAGAGGAAGCATATCAGCTTCTCGGAAAGGCGGTGGATACGATCTCGCTGCTCCCCTCGTTTGAATCGAAAACAATTTCGCTTAATCAGAATGTGTTGGTTGTCGGAGGGGGAATAGCCGGAATACAAACCGCTGCCGCTCTCAACAGCCGAGGTTATTCAATCACCCTTCTCGAGAAGAGAGATGTCGTAGGCGGTGATCTGACTGCGTGGGTGAAAGATTTCAATCGGTTTAAAGAGGCTGAATTCAGCGACAACCTGGAATCGATTGTCATACTAACCGATTCAGCTCTGAAAACGGTTAAAGGTCATGTCGGCGGTTTTGCCGCGACATTTGATACACCAAACGGAGAGATGAGTGCCGAATTCGGCGCTCTCGTACTGGCCCCCGGTATCCAAAACGGGGACGTTTGGGCCAAGGACCTTATCTCCGGTTCATCAGAAGAAGTATCGGAACGGATGATACCAATCGAACAGCTGCGGGACACAATTGAAACCATGCCTCATATTCGCAGGAGGCGTTCGATCGGAATTGTTTTAGACGTTGTCCGCGACGAGACGAAAGCCTCCACTGAAATGGCCCTTACCCTGGCCGAACGTATTCAAGAGCGGGAATTATTCGACGCCTATCTCTTTTTACGCGACGTCCGAGTCTCTTCCCTCGATCTGGAAGCGTACTACGATCAGGTACGGGACAGCGGAGTTACGATCGTTAAATACGAAACAATCACTATTGCGTCGACGGATGAGGGCATAGCGGTTACCTGCCGGGATGCCGTTTTGGGGAGTATAATTACCGTGGATTGCGATACGGTAGGGATAAGCAGATACGGACTCCACTTTTCCGTTGATACGGCCCTTGCCGAGATTACCGGTGTCGATCTCGATGCCTACGGCCAGATGCAGAAAAACAATATCCGGCTTTTTCCCGGAGAAACAAACCGTCCCGGTATTTTTGTCGTAGGATCGGCCAGAGGGACATACTACATTCCCGATATTCTTCGGGAGGCAAAATCGGTTGCCGAAAGCGTCCACACACTGCTTGCTAAGAAAACAATGACGGTTGAAAAATCCAACGCCGTCGTTGACGCGGACAAATGCGTGCTGTGTCTCACCTGTATTCGCAGCTGTCCGTATAAAGCTATGGAAATTAATCACGAAAAAGGGGCCGCCGAAAGCAATCCGGAATCGTGCCAACGATGCGGTATTTGCGCGGGTGAATGTCCGGCGAAGGCGATAGAACTTCCTGTTTACTCGGACACTATCGTTTTCAGTCAAATGAGATCGTAATCGGGTTGGAATCCTATGAACAAGAAAAAAAATATTGTTGCGTTCTGTTGTGAAAATTCAAGCGTCCAAGCCGCGGAAGCGGTAACCGATAAAGAGGTGCTGGACGCCGTTGAAATCGTCAAGCTTCCCTGTACGGGCAAGGTTGAAATAACCCACATATTAAACTGTTTTGAAAAAGATTATGAAGGGGTCATTGTTTTCGGGTGCCCCGTTGATAACTGTCAATATATAAAAGGCAATGAAAGGACCCGAAAAAGGGTGGAAAAGGCAAAGACGATACTGCGCGACATCGGAATCGATGAAGAGAGAGTCCGGATGGAATTTATCTCCTCCATGGATGCCCATAAATTTTGCGCCGCGGTGCTGGATATGACGGCACGGATTACATCGGTTACTACCGGCTGATACGGCCTGGTAGTCTAAAGAGGTTAATACCGACAGCACCTCATGACAACCGAAAAACGAGAGAGGTAAGATCGTGATAGTTGCAGAACAAAAACCGTTTCAAGAGATATACGAATCAATACGAGGATATAAAAATCTCCTTGTTTTAGGCTGCGGGACCTGCGTTACCGTCTGCATGGCGGGCGGGGAGAAGGAGGTGGCAGTTTTGGCCTCGGCAATCCGGCTGGCGAATAAAAAGAACGGCGTATCCATGCAGATCATCGAAGATACTATCGAACGCCAGTGCGACAGGGAGTTTTTTGATGAGGTGAACGAGACGATTGAACGCGCGGATGCAGTGCTCTCCATGGCCTGCGGCGTCGGTGTTCAGTACTGCAGTGAGCTTTTCGACGGCAAGCGGGTCGTTCCCGCGCTTAACACCAAGTTCTACGGTACAAACCTCGAACAGGGTGTATGGGGAGAACGATGCGCCGGCTGCGGTGACTGCGTATTGGAGAAGTTCGGCGGAATATGTCCTGTTGCCCGCTGTTCGAAGAGCCTTTTAAACGGACCGTGCGGAGGTTCGCAGGAAGGGATGTGTGAAGTGGACCCGGACAACATCGAATGCGGATGGCAGCTTATCTACGATAGACTGAAGAAATTAGGACTCCTGCATCGGCTGGAGGAGAACGAACCGATCAAAGACTGGAGCACCGGCCGCGACGGCGGTCCGGGAACCATCAGAAGGGAAGATATGGCACTATGAACCAGTTAAAATCCGGAAGCAACTTAGAAAAAGTGTTCGCGAAAGGTGCGTTTGCGGTTACGGGTGAGCTGGGACCGCCGAAGAGCGCCGATGTCGAGGTCATAAAAACCAAGGCCGGTTACCTGAAAGGGGTGGTGGACGCGGTCAACATTACCGACAACCAGACGGCCATTGTGCGGATGTCCTCAATCGCAGCGGGCTATCTGGCCCTTCAAGAGGGGGTGGAGCCGGTTATCCAAATTACCTGCAGGGACAGAAACCGTATCGCGATCCAAAGCGACGTGCTGGGCGCCTATTCGTTGGGCCTTAAAAATATTCTCTGCCTCTCCGGGGATCATCAGCAGTTCGGGAACCATCCCGGCTGTAAAAATGTCTATGATATGGATTCCATACAGCTGATAAACACCCTTAAAATAATGCGGGATGACAAACTCTTCCTCTGCGGCGATGAAATCAAAAACAGCAAAAAGGCCCCGGTTGTTGAACCGAAGGTCTATATCGGGGCCGCGGCCAATCCGTTCGGCGATCCGTTCGAATACAGGGTCATCCGGCTGGCCAAGAAGGCAAATGCCGGAGTCGATTTTATCCAAACGCAGTGTATCTACGATATGGAACGTTTTGAGGAATGGATGAAGCAGGTCCGCGAGAGGGAGCTGCATAAACGGGTTAAAATTATGGCGGGGGTTACTCCGCTTAAATCGGCCGGGATGGCTAAATACATGCGCGACAGTGTCGCGGGGTTGAGCGTTCCCGACTATTACGTGGAAAGAATGTCGAAGGCTGAAGATCCTCGAGCCGAGGGAATCGATATCTGCGTGGAACAGATTAAACGGTTTCAAGATATCGAGGGAGTCGCCGGAGTGCACATAATGGCTATAGAGTGGGAAAAACGGGTGGCCGAGATCGTAGAGAAGGCGGGGCTCGCTCCTCGTCCCGCGGTGTAGACGGTCGCCGTCCCGCGGTGTAAAA
This sequence comes from uncultured Spirochaetales bacterium, assembly GCA_964543975.1. Taxonomy (GTDB): domain Bacteria; phylum Spirochaetota; class Spirochaetia; order SPDA01; family CAZJBZ01; genus CAZJBZ01. Next base: position 12,299 of record CAZJBZ010000042.1, on the reverse strand, counting down.
TCCCTCCCGTCCCGCCGTTGTAACGGCTTGGACGACGAATCTTTCGGCCTTGTTTTCTCAACAGTAATGGAGGTTTTTTGTATGGAAAAGATAGTTATCGATAAACACCTTGATCCGAACTTCAAGTTTGAAATAGCAAAGCGGCCCGGCGGGGAGAACATAAGGAAATGTTTCGCCTGCGGGACCTGTACCGCGGGATGCCCGGTTTTTCACGTCGAACATGAGTATAATCCGAGAAAAATCATTAGAATGGTCCTCTTAGGGATGAGAGAAGAGGTGCTCAAATCGAAAATAATTTGGCTCTGTTCACAGTGCTACACCTGTTCCGCGAACTGCCCGCAGGATGTCGATTTTTCCCACATCATGATGGCGCTGCGCGATATGGCGGTAAAAGAGGGCTACGCACCCGTTGACCTGCTGGAAAAAGTTGAGAGGATCGGTGTGGCAGCCAACGAATTTCGCAGGGACTGTATCAATATGCTATTAGACGAAGGGGAGGCGACTCCCGATTCGGTAAAGAGTACTGTGGAGGAGACCTTGAAAATGGTCTCCGGGGGTAAGTAGCGTATGAGCGAAAAAATGATCGAGGGCGATGATGCTCTCGAAACGATAGAAAAGCTGAAAAAGAGCAAATCGGCGGGTAATGGAAAAATAGGGAGTGTCATGGTTGTGGGCGCCGGAATCGCCGGTATTCAGGCTTCCTTGGACCTCGCCGACAGCGGCTATAAAGTCTACCTGGTGGAAAAGAACCCCTCTATCGGCGGGGTAATGACCCAGCTGGATAAGACTTTCCCTACTAACGACTGTTCCATGTGTATCGTCTCTCCGAAACTGGTAGAGGCAAGCCGGCATATTAACATCGAACCGTTGACCTATTCTCAGATCGAGGCGGTAAGCGGTGAAGCCGGCCACTTTACAATAAAGGTGCGAAAGAAGGCCCGCTCGGTCGATGCAGATAAATGCACCGGCTGCGGCGCCTGTATGGCCGCGTGTCCCGTCCAGTATGTAATACGGGTGCCGGAAGAGTACGAACAGGAGAAGAGCGATTTTGTCGAACGGACCGACCGGGTCATCGATGCGATTGGTGAAAACAGGCGCTACCTCATCCAAATGCTGCAGGAAGTACACGAAGAGTTCAACTATCTGCCCGAGGAGGCCCTGCGCCGGATCAGCCACAGATTGAAGCTTCCGTTTGCCGAAGTGTACGGAACGGCCAGTTTCTATAAAGCGTTCAGTTTGGAACCCCGCGGAGAGCACATCATGCAGGTCTGCATGGGCACCGCCTGCCACGTTCGCGGCGCGGGCCGAATCCTGGATGAAATAGAGCGGATCCTCAGTATCGGTGCGGGTATGACCACGGAAGACCGGCTCTTTACGCTGGAGACGGTCAACTGTTTAGGCGCCTGCGCGTTGGGTCCGATTGTCGTAGTTGACGGACAGTATCACGGAAATATGACAATCAGCGGAGTGCCGAAACTGATAGATACCTATGCAAAGAAGGAGTAATCGTGAAACTGCAAACTCCACAAGAATTACATGCATTCCGAGACAAACTTCTCTCCGGAAAAGCTGAGGGAAAATCGGAAATCATTATATCAACCGACGCGACCTGCTGTGTCCTTCGAGGCAGCAGAGATGTCGCGGCCGCGTTTGAAGAAGAGATAGAGAAGGCGGGGCTCAAAAAAAATACCGAAATACGTCTTACGGGCTGTCTCGGTTTTTGCGAGATCGAACCTATCGTTATTATAAAAGATAAGCAGGTGCTCTACCAGAAGGTAAAACCGAAGGATGTTCCTGAAATTATCGAAGAAACGGTAAAGAAGGGAAACATCATTGAACGGCTTCTCTACATCGATCCGGCGACGAAGGAGAAAAAACGTAATCGGGAAGAGATTCCCTTTTATCAGAAGCAGCTGCGCTGGATATTGGGAATGAATGAAGAGATCGAACCGATCAGTATCGACGACTACATCCGTGAAGGAGGCTATACGGCAATGGCGCGGATTCTGGACGGTACCGATCCTGAAGCGGCGATCCGGGAGATAAAAACCGCAGGTCTGCGGGGCCGGGGCGGCGGCGGGTTCCCCGCGGCCCGGAAGTGGGAAAGCGGTCGGCACGCAATGCTGGAGAACCGGGAACACGACGGTGACGATACCATCTATGTCATCTGTAACGCCGATGAGGGGGACCCGGGCGCCTACATGGACCGTTCGGTCTTGGAGGGCAACCCCCACTCCGTCATCGAGGGGATGGTTATCGGTGCCTACGCCGTGGGATCGCATGAAGGGTTCGTCTACGTGCGGGCCGAATATCCTCTGGCTGTGGACCATCTGAAACACGCCCTTCATCAGGCCCGTGAATACGGGCTGTTGGGGGAGAATATCCTGGGCACAGGTTACGCGTTCGATATCCACGTGGTCAAAGGCGCCGGGGCCTTTGTCTGCGGTGAATCGACCGCCCTTATGGCTTCCATCGAGGGACGAGTCGGACGGCCCCGCGCGAAGTATGTGCACACCGTCGAGAAAGGGCTCAATGAAAAACCGACTATTCTCAATAACGTGGAATCGTGGGCCAATGTGACCCGTATCTTCAAGGAAGGCGCCGATTCCTACAACAAGGTGGGGACCGAAGGAAGCAAGGGGACCAAGATTTTCTCGCTTGTGGGAAAGATCAACAACACCGGATTGGTGGAAGTCCCCATGGGAATTACCCTGCGGGAGATCATCTACGACATCGGCGGAGGAATTCCAAAAAATAAAAAGTTTAAGGCGGTCCAGACCGGCGGTCCTTCCGGCGGCTGCATTCCGGAGCAGTATCTCGATTCTCCGGTGGACTTTGACGAACTCTCCAAACTCGGTTCCATGATGGGATCGGGCGGTATGATCGTCCTTGATGAAGATACCTGTATGGTCGATTTTGCCCGCTATTTTGTCAATTTTCTCAAAGGCGAGTCGTGCGGCAAGTGTACGGCGTGCAGGGAAGGGGTCCGCAGGATGCTCGAAATCCTGGAACGGATCTGCGGCGGCAACGGAGTAGAGGAAGATCTGGACACCTTGGAAGAGATGGGCGAATATCTGCAGGATACTGCCCTCTGCGCGCTGGGTACCACCGCGGCGAATCCGGTCATGACAACACTCCGTTACTTCCGTGACGAGTATAAGACCCACATTGAAGAAAAGTATTGTCCTTCAGGGGTGTGTAAATCGCTCTTTCAGTATGAAATTGATAAGGACGCCTGTACCGGTTGCGGCGCCTGCCTGAAAAAATGTCCGGTGGAAGCCATAACAGGTGAGCGGAAAGAGGTGCACACCATTGATCCCGAGCTCTGCATCAAATGCGGTGTCTGTTACGATACGTGCCGTTTCGACGCAATTCTAAGGGCACGGGTCCATGAGGTGGTTGTATGAGTGAAAATGAAGTGAGAACAGTTATTATTACCCTGAACGGGGAAAAAATAGAGGTGCCCGAAGGGCAGACGATTTTAGAAATTGCTAAAGAGAAGGGGTTGTTTATCCCAACTCTCTGTTACGATTCCACGTTGGAACCGCACGGCGGCTGCCGCCTCTGCGTGGTAGAGATTACTGCCGGAAAACGAAAAAAGATGGTCACCTCCTGCAATTATGAGGTGTGGGACGGTCTGGTCGTCGAAACCGACAACGATCGCGTGCATAGAAGCAGGAAGATGTCTACCGAACTGCTCCTTGCCCGCTGTCCCGATGTCAAGATATTAAAGGATCTTGCCGCGCGGTACAAGATAAAGGAACCGCGGTTCCTCAAAGAGCAGGACGACTGTATTCTGTGCGGACTGTGCGTTCGAATTTGCCGCGAGCGGATGGGACCGGGAGTTGCCGATTTCGTAGGCCGGGGTGCCGATATGCGGGTTGATACACCCTACCACCGGGGAAGTGAGGTTTGTCTCTCCTGCGGCGCGTGTGTCTCCGTCTGCCCCACAAAATCGATCAGGCTGGAGACGGTTTTCGAGTCGAAACCGGAGAAAAAACTGTCCGAGTTTGAAGTGGGACTCAAGGGAAGACCCAGTGTCTATATTCCGTTTCCTCAAGCCTTGCCCAACGTACCCGTCATCGACCGGGACAACTGTGTCCATTTCCAATACGGAGCGTGCGGTATCTGCCAGGAAGCGTGTCCCGCGGAAGCCATCGATTACGAACAGGAAGACGAGGTGGTGGAAATTGACACCGGGGCGGTCATCCTTTCTCCAGGTTTTTGCCTCTACGACTCGAAACAGAAACCGGAATACGGCTACACGAGCTACGATAATGTCGTAAGCAGCCTTCAGTTCGAGCGAATCCTCTCCGCAAGCGGACCGTTTATGGGACAGGTGCTTCGTCCCTCCGACTACAGTAAACCGGAACGGGTCGCCTTTATTCAGTGTGTCGGTTCACGAGACAACAAAAACACCTTCTGTTCCTCGGTCTGCTGTATGTACGCGATCAAAGAGGCGATAATAGCCAAAGAGCATGAGGAAGAGCTCCAATGCGACATTTTCTTTATGGATATCAGGGCCCACGGTAAGGGTTTCGACGCTTACTACGACAGGGCAAAAGAGCTTGGGATTCAGTTTACCCGCTGCAGACCGTCCAAAGTGGAGCAGCTCGATGAGAATAAAAACCTCCGCGTCGGTTATGTCGATGAGGATGACGGTACCTACAAAACGAAAGAGTTCGACATGGTAGTCCTGTCAGCCGGTTTGCAGCCCCCGCAGGAGGCGAGGGAGATGGCCGAGATGTTCGGATTCACCCTCAACAAGAACGGGTTTGCCGAAACGAAACCGTTCCAGTCGGTGCAGACAACCAAAGAGGGCATCTATGTCTGCGGACCGTTTGCCCAGCCCAAGGACATACCGGAAACGGTCATCGAAGCTTCGAGCGCCTCTTCCAGCGCCATGGTCCGGCTCTCGAGTGTTCGGGGGACGGAAGTCCGGGAAGAACAGCTGCCCCCGGAGCGGGACGTTACCGGAGAACCGCCTCGGATCGGGGTTTTTGTCTGTCACTGCGGCCGTAACATCGGCGGAATCGTCAACGTTCCCTCGGTTGCCGAATACGCGGCGACTCTTTCCCATGTGGTATACGCTAAGGACAATCTCTACACCTGTTCTTCAGACGCGCAGGAGGTAATCAAAGACGCAATTCACGAGAACAATTTGAATCGGGTCATCGTCGCCTCCTGTTCTCCGCGTACACACGAACCGCTTTTCCAGCAGACTTTGCGGGAAGCGGGCTTGAACCGTCATCTGTTCGAGATGGCCAACATCCGCGACCAATGCTCCTGGGTCCATATGCATGAGAAAGAGGCCGCAACCGAGAAGGCAAAAGACCTTGTGCGGATGGCGGTGGCAAAGGCAAACTGGATTGAACCGCTTCAGCCGATACCGCTCAATGTTACTCAGAAAGCACTCGTTGTCGGCGGCGGTATTTCCGGAATGACTGCCGCGCTGGCCATTGCCGAACAGGGGTTTCCGGTCTATCTGGTGGAAAAAAGCGACAGACTCGGCGGGAACGCGCTCAACATCGATAAAACCATTTTCGGCCACAATGTGGGCCCCTTTATCAATGAACTGATCGGAAGAATCGAGGCCCATTCGAACATTGAACTGTTCCTAAACTCTTACCTTTCGGAGGTAGAAGGTTTTATCGGCAATTACAACACCACCGTCGCCACGGTAAAAGGCGGTAACGACGTGAGCACCACTGAAATCGAACATGGAGTCTCCATCCTTGCCACGGGAGCGGTCGAGTCGAAGCCTGAAGAGTACCTCTATGGTGAAGACGAGCGGATAAAAACCCTCCTGGAATTGAGCAAAGAGATATCAAAACCGGAGTTTCAGGTGCCTGACACGGTGGTCATGATTCAGTGTGTCGGTTCGAGAGAGCCGGACCATCCCTACTGCAGCAGAGTTTGCTGCGCGGGGGCGATAAAAAACGCCGTCCGAATGAAAAAGCGGCGCCCGGAAGCAAACATCTTCGTGCTCTACCGTGATATCCGCACCTACGGTTTCCGGGAAGAGTATTACAATGAAGCTCGGGAATTGGGCATAACCTTTATTCGTTATGATGTTAATCGAAAACCCCTTGTAGAGAAGAAGAAGGACGGGCTTACCGTGACCGTTTACGATTCGGTCCTGGGGGCGGAATTGGAAATACCCGCGGAAATGCTGGTCTTAAGCTCCAGGCTGGATCCGAACAGTGATAATGAAAAGCTGTCCCAGTTTTTCAAGGTGCCGCTCAACTCCGAGAAGTTTTTTCTGGAGGCGCATGTAAAATTGCGGCCGGTTGAGTTTGCCACCGACGGTGTTTATGTGTGCGGTCTTGCCCATTATCCGAAAGACATTGATGAAAGCGCCGCTCAGGCTATGGCGGCCGTGGGCCGGGCTGTCACCGTCTTGAGTACCGATTCACTCGAACAGGCCGGTATGGTCTCCTACGTCAATGAATCACGCTGCAGCGGATGCGGGGCGTGTGTGGATGTATGCGCCTACAAGGCGATTTCCATCAATGAGGAGCGGGGAGTCGCAGAAATTAACGAAGCGGTCTGTAAGGGCTGCGGCGCCTGTGCCGCTACGTGCAGGGCGTCGGCAATCAACTTACGCGGTTTTAAGGACGAACAAATCCTCAGTGTATTGAGTAAGGTATAAGGGAGAAAACAAGCTGTATGAGTGATGAACAGAACAAGTGGGAACCGAAAATTGTAGCGTTTCTCTGTAACTGGTGTTCGTATGCCGGCGCCGATTTAGCGGGGGTCAGCAGACTGCAGTACGGACCGAATATCCGGATAATCCGTGTTCCCTGTTCGGGACGAATAAACCCTCTCTATATCGTGAAAGCGTTGCAGAATGGGGCGGACGGAGTGTTGATTTCCGGGTGCCATCCGGGCGATTGTCACTACATAAGCGGAAATCTGGTTGCTCGGAGAAAATTCGCGCTCCTAAAGCGGTATCTGACCTATATAGGCATTGAACCGGAACGGGTCCAATTCTCGTGGGTCTCGGCTTCCGAAGGAAATCGATTTGCCGCGTTAATCAATCAGGTTATAGATGATGTAAAACGGGTAGGACCGACGAAAAAGCTGGTAAAGGAACTAGTATAATCATGGAATCAACAGCTACAAAGATACAAGAGATCGTCAAAAAGCTCTTTGATGAAGAAAAGATAGACGTATTTATAGGTCATGAAAAGGGGACGGTACCGCTTAAAAGCAGGCCTCTCTTTATCTGGGCGCAGGATGAAGATCGGGAACAGAAGATCGGGAAGATAACGTGGGATTCCTTCTGTTCCAACAATGTTGCCGTCTTTCTTCCGAAACAGTATGAAATCGATCCGAGGCGGAGAAAAAAGGATGATCAGCCGAAACCGAGAATCGCCTTGAGCGTAAAAGGGTGTGATCTGCGGTCCGTAATCAATTTGATCAGGGAGTTGCAGGTGCCTCGTGACCATCTGGTGCTTATCGGTGTTCCGTGCGCGGGCATGGTCGACCGACGGAAGGTGCAGGAACGGTTCGGCGATGAGGAGATCGTATCGATCTCTGAAGAAAAGCCGGGGACTTTAGGCGGTCCGATTACCGTGACTACGAAATCGGGAAAGCGGGAATCGATCGATCGGGAGGAGTTTTTGCGGGACGCCTGTATCGAGTGTCGCTTCCCCATGCCTGAAGGGACCGATTACACCCTTGAAGGTGAGGCCAGGGAACCGGGTGACGGCGGTTATGATCGAATAAAAGAGTTCGAGAAGATGAGTGTTGAAGAGCGGTGGGCCCGTTTCGAAGAGGAAATGGAGAAGTGTATTCGGTGCAACGCGTGCCGACAGGCGTGTCCCACCTGTTACTGTAAAGAGTGTTTCGCGGAAGAGCGGGATCTTAATTGGATCGGAGCGACAACCGAACTGTCGGACACGATGTTGTTTCACATAATTCGAGTGTTTCATCAAGCCGGCAGATGCGTTGAATGTGACGCCTGTTACGACGCCTGTCCGGAGAACGTCGATTTACGGATGTTTACGAAAAAGATGGTTATGGATGTGGAGGAACTCTTCGATTATGTTCCTGATTTTGTTATCGACAAAACTCCGCCTCTTTCGGCATTCGCGGAGGGTGATTCTGAAGAGTTTATTACCGATCCGGACAAGAAATAGCGGAAAAGGACTGATTTGGCATGGAACAAGGTGTAATTACAAAGCAGAAATTGAATGAGCTGTTATCAGCCGTCTCGAAAAAGGCGAACGTTTATATTCCCGTAAAAAAAGAGAAAACGGTGGAATTCGAAAAGTATACCGGGAGCGAAACTCCGACTTTCGATTATATCAATCCACAGCTTTCTGTAAAAGGGTTTTTCTTTCCTCAGCGGGAAATCCTCTGCAGGTTTGAGGACGGGGAACTAAAGGATGTTCCCATGGATGAGGAGAGCTATGTCATCTTCGGAGTGCGGCCCTGTGACGCGCAAGCCCTCATCTATCTGGACAAGGTGTTTGGTGATGCTACCGGCAGGTTCAATGACCCGTACTATTTGACCCGGAGGCAGAACAGTCTGGTTATTACCTTACACTGTAACGAACCTGCCGAAACCTGTTTCTGCACTTCGGTCAACGGAGATCCGGCAGGTACAGAGGGAAGCGATGTTGCCGTCGTTGATTTAGGCGATACATTGTTATTCGAAGCGGTGAGCGAGAAAGGCGCCGCCTTCATGAAGGAGCAGCAAACCTTTTTCACGGGGCCTACGAAGGAAGAGACGGCCGAAAAGGAAAAACGCGCCGAACAGGCCGGAGAACAGCTTAAGAAAAACGCGATACGGATCGAAGGAATAAAAGAAAAATTGGATAAAGAGTTCGACGATGAGGATTGGGCAAGAGTCACGGCCAACTGTTTGGGCTGCGGCGCGTGCACCTATCTCTGTCCGACGTGTCACTGTTTCGATATTACCGATGAAAAGAACAAATTCGAACAGGGGATTCGACTGAGAAGCTGGGATTCCTGCCAATATCCGCTTTTTACGAAACACGCGTCAGGGCATAATCCGCGGGTCAATAAAACCCAGCGTATGCGGCAGCGAGTAATGCATAAGTTTTCCTATACGGTAGAAAAAACTGGAGACATTTACTGTGTCGGCTGCGGCAGATGTATTTCCAACTGTCCTGTCAATCTTGATATAAGAGATATTTTGAATACGTTTGTGAAAAAATAGAGTTCGGAGATGTAAAAATGCAGAATCCTTATATACCCTATCCGGTTGTCCTTGACGATGTTATTATTGAAAATGAGGAAACAGCTAAAGATTTAAAAACGTTCAAACTCGTTTTCGAAAAAGAAGACGATCGGAAAGCGTTTCAATACAAACCGGGGCAGTTTGCCGAAGTTTCTCTTTTCGGCCAAGGTGAAGCACCGTTCGGGATCGCTTCTTCACCTACCGAAGAGGATTATCTTCTTTTTACCGTTAAATTGACCGGGACCCTGACTCAAGACCTTCACAGTTCCGAAAAGGGGAGGAAATTGGGGGTCCGCGGTCCGCTCGGGAACACGTTTCCGTGGGACCTGATGGAAGGGAAGAACATCCTGATCGTCTCGGGCGGTTTCGCCTTTACCACCCTGCGGTCGAGTATCGTCTATATGCTGGATGAGAAAAACCGGAGCAAGTTCGGTACTATAACCGCCCTCTACGGTGCCCGATCACCCGGAGAGCTCCTCTACAAAAAAGCCCTTCGTGAGTGGCAGAACACGGACGGAATGGAAATGCATCTGGCTGTCGACCGTGAACCTGAGGAGGAGTGGGACGGCCATATCGGAATGGTCCCTAACGTTCTCAAAGAGATCGGACCTTCGTCGAACAATACGATTGTCTTAGTGTGCGGGCCTCCCATAATGATTCGTTTCACAATCCCCGCGCTTCAAGAGTTGGGTTTTGAAAAGGATGATATTATCCTGTCCTTAGAGAATCGAATGAAGTGCGGCATCGGCAAGTGCGGGCGGTGCAATGTCGGTTCTAAATATGTCTGCATAGACGGTCCCGTATTCAGCTATGCCGAACTCGAACACCTTCCGCCGGAATATTAGCAGCGGAAAAGCAGTTGTGCGTAAACAAGATCAAATGAAAGCAAAACAACACATTCGAGAGTTTCGCGAACGGTGGGTACAGTTCGATACCCTCTGCTACGCCACCGGGTGGGACCGGACCGATCTGGAAGCTCCTCAAATCTTAGTGGAGGATGTTTACGGCAGCAGCCATCCCGGTAGTTATCATCTTCATGAACTTACCAAAGAGGCGGCGATCGGTATTTACCAGGCCGGAGGCAAGCCGGCCCACTTCCATACAACCGATATCTGCGACGGCTGGGGACAGACCCACGAGGGGATGAATTACGTTCTTGCGTCCCGGGAAGCGATTTGTGATCTTGTGGAAATCCACGGGAGAATAATCGCGTGGGACGGATTGGTGGCGGCCTCCTCCTGTGACAAATCGGTGCCTGCCCACCTCATGGCGATTGCCAGATTGAATATCCCTGCCGTTCATATTCCCGGCGGCAGTAACCGGATAGGGCCCCATATGTCGCACAGCCTTTTAGTCGATGAAACGGTGGAAAAGATAAGAAGAGGCGAGGATGTGGAAGAAGCTGTCCACAACTATAAACTTACCGGCTGCCCCGGGGTGGGAGCGTGTCAGTTTATGGGTACAGCCTCCACCATGCAGTGTTTGTCGGAGGCTTTGGGATTGGCACTTCCCGGATCGGCGTTGATTCCGGCAAGCCTGTTCGACATAAAACGGAGCGCCCGATCGGCCGGACGGGCGGTGTTGGACCTGGCGGGGCGCGGAATCCGGCCGTCGGACATCCTCACTAAGGCGGCTTTTGAAAACGCCATCAAGGTGCACGCGGCCCTCTCCGGATCGACAAACGCTCTTCTTCATCTGCCGGCGGTGGCACATCAGCTTGGAATTGAATTGGATATAGAACTATTCGATCGAGTCAACCGTGAAATTCCCTATCTGGTCAATGTGCAGCCCTCGGGCATCTACTTGACCGAACTGTTATGGTACGCGGGCGGGGTCCCGCGCGTTCAGATGGAGTTGCGTGATCTCCTCGACCTTGACGCTATAACGGTTACCGGAAAGTCGTTGGGCGAAAATTTAGAAGCGATAGCTTATGAAGGGTTTTTCGAACGGGGGGAAGGTTACTTGAGTAACTATAAGCTTTCTCGGGAAGAAATAATCCGACCTATCGATAAACCGAAAGGGTATGGTTCGATCGCCGTGGTCAAAGGGAATATCGCGCCTGAAGGGTCGGTCGTCAAATACAGTGCGGTCAATCCGAAGATGCTTGTCCATGAGGGACCGGCCGTCGTGTTCGACCGGAAAGAAGAGGCGCTCGACGCGGTGGAAAAGGGGAAGGTTGCACCGGGGTCGGTAATCGTATTACGATACGAAGGACCGAAAGGGAGCGGTATGCCGGAGATGGTGGTCATTACCGAAGTGCTGGCTACCAAACCGGGATTGGAAAGCACGGCGATCGTTACCGACGGGCGGTTTTCCGGGGCAACCAGGGGGCCGTGTATCGGTCATGTCTCCCCCGAGGCGGCAGCCGGCGGGCCGATCGCCTTGGTTGAAGATGGCGATATTATTGCGATCGATATTCCCGCCCGTCAATTGAATGTAGTCGGACACGGACAGAGGCGCATGACACCCGATGAAGTGGCGGCGTTGTTTGAAAAGAGGAAACTCCTATGGGACCAGCCTGAACGGTTTCATACTCCCGGTATATTGGAACGATACACAAAACGGGCATCCTCGGCAGTCAAGGGAGCTTATCTGGAGTAATTCTATGCATGAATGGGCGTTAGCGGAATCGGTACTCGAAACAGTCAAAGAATCGATGAAAGAACAACAAAACGACCAAATCGAATCGGTCGAACTGCTATTCGGCGAATTGCAGGCGGTCGATGAAGAGGTCTTTCGGGAAGGACTCAAATCATTACTGGAAACAGTCCCCGAAGGCGAAAAACTACCGTTGACCGAGGACATTTTTACAATAGAAACAGAGAAAGCGAGCTTCACCTGTAACAACTGCGGTACCTCGTGGGATTTGGATTCGATTACCGGTCTAGGGGAGTATGAACGGGAGGCGATCCATTTTATGCCGGAGGCCGCTCATTCTTACATGAGCTGTCCGCATTGTTCGAGCGCGGATTATCGGGTCGACCAGGGGCGGGGTGTGGCAATCAAATCCATCGTGTTCCGCACGTAAGCTTGGATCTGATTGTACTTACCGGCTTCCAGAGATACGTCTTGTGCGAGAAAATCCCAT
>CAZJBZ010000041.1:14631-17735 GCA_964543975.1 uncultured Spirochaetales bacterium | reverse complement strand
TCGATTCTTGTGGAAAAAATTTTATCCATGTAAATCCCCGCTTAATAATTAATAAACCAACTTACGAGTCTCATGCAAAATGTCATGCAAATTTTACATGTACTAATTTTCTCCTTTGGTTTCGATGCAAGAGTGTCGCCGACGACACCATTAAATAAATGAATCGGACAGCGAGTACATACCCCATCAGGCCGGTCCGAAATGGAAAAGAAAGGAAATGAGAAAAAACGAATCGACGCAAAATCTTTTTGAGAATGAACGTGCTGAGGTGAATGGTCGTTTCAGGCTTATGGTCAAACGGCGGCCGGACCACGCCTCCGTGACACCCGACGAGGAATAGTCATCTCCGCGATCAATCATCCGATAGGGCGTAGGCAACTGCCTGTTCGAACGTCATTGCTTGCCCCGCTTCCCATTCTGAAGCGGCGGTTGCACCATCGAGGCATAATTCATCGGCGAAACGGGTATCGTATCCCCTTCCCGGATTGAGAACAGATTCCGAGAAGGCTTCTAGTCGTAGGGCCCGTTTCGTTTTCCCTTCCTTCCGTGCTATCCTGTAGAACCCGCCGATATACCGGGCAATGTACCCCTTGGACCCCAGCTCTACGGCCTCGTGCAACCCTTCTGTAAACGTCTCCTTCGCCATCTTTCGTTTACCACTAGCCAAGTAGCCGTCACCCAACGAATTGATATTCTCGAGCATTGAATAGCTGTCGTGAATCTCCCGGGCAACGCGTAACGATTCCCTGTACCACGGTTCAGCAGCTTCGAGCTCCCCAAACCGGCTGAACACATTCCCCATCCCGTATAATGTCTGCGAAATGAGAAAAGGGTCACCCGTTTTTCTTGCCAGCGTAATGGCCTCTTCGAGAGCGGACTGTTTCGTTCTTTTTCCCATGTCCCTTCGGCTAAGGTGAGTGTAAGCCACGTTAAGGCACCAGGCTATGGTCCATGGATTTCCCGTCTCCCGGGCCAAGGCGACACCTTCATCCGCATAGGCCCAACCCCCCTCGCCTTCTTCCCAACCAAGTAAAACCTCGGACAGCGCTATTCCCTTTCGGTTACCGGCTTTGCGATACAGTTGTAAGCTTTCTTGAAAATAGCGTTTCCCTTCAGGATTACCCCAAAAGCTACTCACGCACAATTTAAACCATCCGAGATAGTAGGCAGCTTTGGCCCGCGGTTCCGAAGGGGTGTTGACACCGACTGCCTTCCTGAAGAGCTCCAGCCGGTATTCACCCTCCGTAAAGCGTGCTCTTCTAAACCAAAACCATCCTAAAGCCCCGGCCAGTCGCAGCCCTTCGTCCAGTTTCTCCTTCTCACGAAACCAAACAAGAGCGGCCCGAATATTACCGTACTCCAGTTCTATCTGTTGAAACCGGTTGTACTGTTCCGGTCCGAACAGTTTCGGTTCGATCCGTTCGGCAAAGCGGAGAAAATAATCGGCAAACCGCTGTACGACCGAATCGTACTCACCACTTTCTTCGAGCCGTCTACCGGCGTATTCCCGGATCGTTTCCAGCATTCGAAACCGGGGCCCCTCTTTTTCCGATACCATTTTAATAAGATTCTTATTTGCCAATGAGGAAAGGTTAGGAGAAACAGCCGTCTCCATTCCATCAACAGTGCACACATCTTCTGCGGCCTCCAGGGTACAGCCGGCCGGAAACACCGATATCATCCTGAAGATGCGCTGTTCCACGGGCGAAAGTAATCCGTGGTTCCAGTCGATTTCACGCCTCAAGGTTTGCTGCCGCGGCGGTAGATCGCGGAGCCCGTCGGTAAGGATATCTACTTTGTTTTTCAGATGAAAAAGTAGATTGTGCGGTGTTCGCTTCTTGATATGTATCGCGGCTAATTCTATTGCTAAAGGGATTCCGTCGAGGCGTTTACAGATTTCTCCTACCGCCTCTATATTTTCATCATTTAGCTTAAAATCCGGTTGTGCGGCCGCAGCTCTGTCTGCGAAAAACTGAACGGATTCACACAGTTTAATGACATCCTTAGGCTGGTCCGATAAAGGAAGGTCCATTGGAGGGACCGCGCAGACTCTTTCGGAACGGACATGTAACGCTTCCCTGCCGGTTGTTACAATTTTGAGTTTAGGACAATGAGCTAAGAGATCGGCGATAGCTGGAGAAGCAGAAATGAGGTGTTCGAAGTTATCAAGAAGGAGCAGCATCTGTTTACCCTCCACATAATCGATAAGGGTCTCTCGGAGTGATCGCCTTCTCATATCGGTTTCAGGAATCTGTAGCACTGCGGTTATTGTTTCAATAAGCCGGTCCGGTTCACGCAACGAGGCTAAATCCACCATAAAAATGCCGTGTTCAAACCAATCGAACATGCCCGCGACAGCCTGAAGGGCAAGTCTTGTTTTTCCGGTACCCGCTGTACCGGTCAAGGTCAGGAGCTGAAGATCAGCTTGCTGCAGAAGGTCCCGTACCGAAGAGATCTCCTTTTCCCGGCCGATAAACGGTGTCGGTTGGGTAAGCAGATTGTTAGGATAGTTATCCAGCGTTTTAAGCTGATGTTGGTGTTGAGGGAGATCGGGATGCTCCAACAGATAGAGATGCCGCGCGGGGCTTAAATCGTTGAGCCGTAGAGCGCCGAGCCTCCGTAACTCCGCGTTTTCCAGTAAGTTTATTTCACCGACCAATTTCGCGGAGAACTCATTGAGCAGAATTTGCCCTGGGGATGAAGTATCGAGAATGGTTTCGGCCCGTTTGATGAGTCTCGGGGAGGGAATGGACCTGAGGGAGGAGTCACCCGCTACCAGTACAATGTGTACTGCGCCTTTGTTTTTTTGAACGGTAATTTGGGCATGCAATGCCGCTTGCAGTCCTTCGCTTGGTGCAGGAAAAACAGCGCCTAACGTGTCCATTTCCGTTTGAATGATCTTTCCCCTTTCTTCGTTAATAACTTTGCGCAGTTGTACTTCCTGTTGCCTTTTTACTGCCTCACTCTTCGCTCCGATACGGGCAAACAGAAAAAGAGGAAGCGGGTTGACCGGATATGAACTGCCGCCCTGCGTATCAATTTTTCCCCTTCTTTTTGAGAGTGGTGCTTGAGAAAGAATATGGCCACGGAGATCCTCAGTTCCT
>CAZJBZ010000041.1:0-14621 GCA_964543975.1 uncultured Spirochaetales bacterium | reverse complement strand
GGCATTTTTCGTAGTGTCGAAGCGCTTCATGGTGCCGTCCGGCGAGAAAGTATAATCGCATAACCGTGCGGTAGGTAGATTCTTCGAACGGATCGAGAACCAGCAATTGCCGGCCATAGTCGATTGCCTGATCGTACTGTACCCAAATTTCATAGATTTCCGCTAAACGCCTCAAGGAAGCCGTTTGTTGTCGATGAAGGCGGTCTTGCATGGTGAGCTGCCAATCTTCGAAAGAAGGGCTTTTTTTTATATAAAAGCCAGCAAGAAACTCTCCCCGATATAATTGTACAGCTTTAGTCAAACGGTGTGCTGCAGTAGAAAGATCGCCCTGTGAATCCGACCTGTTTCCGCTCTCTATGAGCCGCTGAAATTCGGTAACATCAATCCATACTCCTTTTTCAGTGAGGAGTCGAACGAAAGAACGGTCGGATACGATTTTTTCCTTCCCAATCGTTTTTCTAATAATGGAGAGCGTTTGACGCAGATAAGACCGGGCGTGCTCTCTGTCCTGTCTTCCGTAGAGCAGTTCGGAGAGTTCGTCCCGGCTGTGTCGTGTTGCTGTTACTGCTAAATAAGACAGAAAGGCAACCACCTTGCGGCGGTCTAAAGCCAAAATGACACCGTCAAGGACTATACGAGGTGTCCCAAGTAAGAAAAGGGCGAGTGAGGACATCAATCCTCCCGTTCTTCTAAAGTTTAGCAAAAAAAGGGAAAAAAAGAAACGTTTTTTTCTGTAACGGTATTTGTAACGGTAGCGTAACGGTACTCTAGGATAGTTAGCATAATACAGCAATTCATCACAGGATGGAGGCAAACAATGAAATATCTGTTTCTTGTTTTGCTGTTGATGGTCCTTCTCTGCTCTGCTCTATTCAGTGAACCGGCAAATCTTTTATCAATAAGTACCCGTCCGTACGGCACGCTTCCTTTAGGGACCAGTTCGGACCTCTTTTCGTTCGGCGGCGGTGCCGAGATATCGGCGGCATTCTTTCCTGCCGGGCTGCGGTTTTTCGGGTTCGGTTTGGGCAGCAACCTGAAGATGATGCCCTTATCCTCTGAGAACGGGTTGTGGACGATAACCGGATTCGGCAGCGTAACCGCCCGGTTTCCGTTAGGGGACCGGTTCGCGGTTTTAGCGCACGGCAGCGGCGGATATTACTATTGGAACGGTATGGGGTGGGACGCGGCGGGAGGGAACGGCGGCAGCTTCGTCCTGAAAGGGGGTGCTGCGGTCACCTTTCGGCTCTTCGGCCCATTCTCCCTCGGGCTTGGAGCTTCGTACGACTACTATTTCCAACTCTACAACGGCGTCTCCTTCGATGTGGCAATCAGGCTGGATTTTCCTCTGTCGCTCGGGAAACGGCGGATGGAAGTGCAGGCTGACGAGGAAATAAAACCGGAACTGTTGAAAGAGGAGAGCAAAGATGACGCTGTTCACCTGCACTCTATACGGCTTCAATCGCTCTTTCCTGTTTTGTATAAGTACTACGACTCCCACCCTGTCGGTACGGTCGTGGTGAAGAACGAAGGTACTGTCCCGGTGGAGGAGGTGAGGCTGCAGTTTTACGTTGAACGGTATATGGACAATCCGATGGATATCGGCGACGGATTCGACCTGGCGGCCGGGGAGGAGAAATCGGTAGAACTGTATGGACTGTTCACCGAAGATTTGATGGAAATTACCGAAGGGACAAAAGTATCTTCGAAACTGACTATTCTCTACGACGTGAGTGGCGCTACTCAAACCAAAAGTTACACTCCGGGGTTGGAATTTCATAACCGGAACGCTCTCGTCTGGGATGACGATAGAAAAAACGCCTCTTTTATAACGGCAAAAGATCCCGAAATCCTCACTCTTGCAAAGCGGGTCATCGGGTGGACGCAGGAGATGAAAAATCCTGCGGTAGATGAAAATCTGCAGAAAGGGATGGCGATCTTTGAAGCACTCAACCTCTACGGCATGCAGTATGAAATTGATCCAACGACTCCGTTTGCCGAGTTTTCGGAGGATGCAACCACAATAGATTTTCTCCAATTCCCAAGGCAGACGCTGCAATTTACCAGCGGTGATTGTGACGATCTTTCGGCACTGTATACATCTCTGCTCGAGGCTGTAGGAGTGGAGACGGCGGTCATTACCATTCCGGGGCATATCTACACGGCGTTTGCCCTTAACGCTACTCCTGAAGAAGCCCGGCGGCAATTCAGCAGTCCGGATGAGCTGATTTATCGAGAAGGAAAGGTGTGGGTCCCGGTAGAGATTACGATGTGCCGGAATCCATTTGAGGAAGCCTGGCTGAGAGGTGCCAAGGAGTGGCGGGAAAACAACACGCGTGAACAGGCGGTGCTCTATCCGACACGGACTTCATGGCGAACCTATCAGGCTGTAGGATTTAAAGAGAAAGCCTCCGGTATTCAGCTTCCCGATCAAAAGGAGGTTGTTGCCTCTTTCAAGCGGTCCCTCGATCGGCATATCGAAAGGGAGATTTATCCTCAAGTCGCGAGAATTCGGGGCCGCATAGCGAAGAGCGACGAACCGTATAAATTTGAAAATAAACTTGCCGTCGTGTACGCACGGCACGGGATGTATGGCAAGGCATTGGAAACGCTTGAAGCAATTGTTGCAAAGCATGATTATACTCCTTCCCTTATCAATCTGGGAAATGTCTTCTTTCTGCAGGATGAATACGGCACCGCGTTGTCCTATTACGAACGGGTGTTGGATGAAGACAAGCGCAACAAAACGGCCCTCCTTGGGGCGGCACGCTGTCATCACGAGTTGCAGAATTACGGATTAGTCGGGCACACATACAATGAGTTAAAAAGTATCGATCCCGATATGGCAAGCCGTTTTGCTTATCTGGACCTGAAAGGAGAAGAAGCCGGAAGGGCTGCCGATGCCGCGGGTATACGGGAGGTTGTCCTTTGGGAGGAAGAGGAATGAGAATTTTTGCACATTGCGCGCTAATCATAGCAATGGTTCCCCTCTTTTTCTCGGGATGTAAAATCGATTCACCGTTTACAGCTATCATCCAGGAAAAAATCAATGAAGATTTGGAAATTTCGGATGATGGGGACGGTGTTGTTCCGGTAACAGGCATTACCGTAAATAAAACCAGTATGACTATTACCGTCGGGTCTACCGATCAGCTGGCCGCGACAGTGGAACCCTCAAACGCGACCGACCCCGGTGTAAGCTGGGCAAGTGATACCGAGGGTGTGGCCGCGGTGGATGAAACCGGGTTGGTAACAGCCATCTCCGAGGGCACGGCCACCATAACGGTGACCACCACCGACGGAGGGCACACGGCAACATGCGAGGTGACGGCTACGACCGATACAATACCGGTAACAGGAGTCTTCCTGAACAAGAGCAGCACCACAATAACAATCGGGTCTACCGATCAGCTGGCCGCGACAGTGGAACCCTCAAACGCGACCGACCCCGGTGTAAGCTGGGCAAGTGATACCGAGGGTGTGGCCGCGGTGGATGAAACCGGGTTGGTAACAGCCATCTCCGAGGGCACGGCCACCATAACGGTGACCACCACCGACGGAGGGCACACGGCAACATGCGAGGTGACTGCAGCTTACAGCGATCATGGTGAAAGCACCATAACAATCAACAATCCTGATGAACCGACTTTCTCTATGTCACCGACCACGTTCACCCTGCAGACGGGAGGAGGGACGACTGAACAGACGATTAACGTATCACCGGGAGGGTGGGTGACGATTACAAGTTATAAGTGGTACATAAACGGACCATTAAAAGGTACTGCAGAGTCTATCAGCCTAAACACTGATAATCATCTTGATTGGTTTGAATTAGGAGTCAATACAGTGACTCTTGTTGTAGAGATCGACGGGAATACCTATTCAGACCGCTTTTTCTTTACAGTTGTGCAATATGTGGAGTAGAAAGTATGAGAAAATTAAACCCGAACAATAAAAAAAGAATGACGGTTATACTAGTCTCCCTAATTTTTGTCGCAGGTATAAGTAGGTGTTCTAATCCAGGGAATGATCTGCAATTCCCCAAATCTAACACGACAATCCACCCATCATCACTATTTAGCAACGGAAATCACCTTGAAACGCAAGATGTTTTGGATAATCATACTTCCGAACTGCATTATGGCAGTATGACGATTTTACCCAACGAGGTGGTAACCGCGCAGACTGTTAAACCACAGGTTGACCTGAAGTCTCTTGTGGATTCTTATCGGGTGGAATTTACCAACCATTCCGGCAATGAATCGGATTTCGCAGTCGATGATCATGTACCAGGAGATACAATTAGTTCCATTGTCAGTGGGGAATGGAATATAAATGTATTCGGTGAAGATTCAGAAAATAATGATATTGCTCGCGGTATACCGGATAGCGGTAATCCAATTACGATCAATACAGGTGGCAATACAGCAGTGACAGTGACATTGGGACCGATCGATGGGAGCGGGAATGGTACGTTTGTCTACACGGTCCATTTTCCATCTGCAGAGGTACATGATGCGGACATTACCATAGATCCTTTGCCCATCGGAGGAGCTGATGTATTTACTCCAACGGGAGGAAGCGACTACAACAACGATTTTGCCTCCACGGGTACACTTTCGATAAATACAACTCTGCCAAGTCGGGAATATTTTGTTTCAATTGTATTTTCCACGATGGTCGACGGTAGCCCCGTGAATCGCCCTCCTATATCGGAAATCGTGCAAATCTATGATAACCTCACGAGTAGCAAAGAAATAACACTCACTACCGAAGACTTTACCCAGCCGCCGGCTGCCCCGACCGACTTGACTGCAACACCAAGTTCCTCTACAGATATACAACTATCATGGACAGATGCATCCAACACCGAAAGCGGATTTGAAATCGAATATGCTGTAGATGGTGGTGCATTTTCGCTATTAACGGAACCGACAGCAGGTCAAACAAGCTATGACACCACAATTACCGCCGGAAATGAATACGAGTATCAAATAAGAAGCTTAAACGCTTTCGGTAGCTCTTCCTGGTCATCTACTGTGCTTGTACCGGCCGCACCTACCGATCTGGCAGCTGAAGAGGGGTTTGAACGGGTGGAGCTATCCTGGAGCGACGCATCGAGCGGAAACAGTGCATATGTGCTACAACGAAGCCAGACCAGCGGCAGTGGGTTCAGTGATATTGCTTCGTTAGGGGCAGATGATACGAGCTACTACGATTCTACAGCAAACGAAAACACTACCTACTATTACCTCCTGCGTAGCGAAAGCGGTACCAGCGGAGCATCATTGACCGCGGAAGTGAGCGGGGTCCGGCAAAGCCCGAACCCTCCTGACGTAAGTGGCGATGAATCGCCAAGCGGACCTACTCCTGAATGGACGTGGGATACCGGGGGAGGAGGAAACCTGAACTTTCGCTATAAACTTGATGATGACGATCTTACCTCGGGTGCTACCGAAACAACAGACATTTCATATATACCTTCATCGGATTTGCCGGGTGGTAACCGAATCCTCTATGTTCAGGAGAGAGATGATGCAGGAAACTGGTCGGACAGCGGCAGTTTTTCAATCCAGGTCGTACAATTGGTCCACATTAGCTCCCATGATCCGGGAGGTTATGCCTATAATGTTTGGGGTGACGGGACCTACCTCTATCTCGCCGGCGGTAGCGGTGGTCTTAAAAGCTATTCGGTAGACGGCTCGGGTAATCTCACCCTCATCGACACCGTCACGTCGGGTGACGAGGCCTTGGATGTCTGGGGTGGCCAGAGCGGGACCTATCTTTATCTCGCCGACGGTGGCAGCGGTCTGAAAAGCTATAGTGTAGACGGTTCCGGTAATTTTACCTGGCGCGATACATTAACAAGTGGACTATCACCTGATGCAAATGGTGTTTGGGGTACATCGTCCTCCGCCTATCTTGCTAACGGTGCCAATGGTCTGGAATATTATTCGATAGACATCTCGGGTGATCTTACCAACGAGGGTAGTGTTTTTACAGGGAATCATGCCGATGGTGTCTGGGGTGACGGGACCTACCTCTATCTCGCCGACGGTAGCGGTGGTCTTAAAAGCTATTCGGTAGACGGCCCAACGGGTGCATTCACTCTCCTCGACTCCGATGATCCGGAGGGGTGGGCCCAGGGTGTCTGGGGTGACGGGACCTACCTCTATCTCGCTAACGGTGACAGTGGACTGCACGTATATGAAGTAGTCGATTAAGGACAGATACTCTGTAGCAGAGAATCGCACAGTAGACTTATTACTCTCCGTTTTTTTCGCTTTACCGGGGATAGCTTCGCGATCGGTACATTGTATCTGCAAATCATAACATAATAACCACCAATTACCGAAAAAAACGACATCTCCTAGTACTTTGGTACGATGCGGTCCAACCGTAAAACCACTACACTTTTTTATATAGTACCGGAGAGTCGGCAGGCCCGATTCTACCGGTACCACTAATACGGAGGTTTTTATGCAGAAAGTAGGCGTTATTGTCTTTTCACCGACAGGCACAACGGCACAGAATTGTAAAACAATCGCGGAAGCGATACCGAACGCAGAGGCGGAGATGATCAACATCACCCTCCCCGCGGAACGTGAAAAATTGATGGGCGACCAGTCAGCATTGGTCGAACCGTATGATCGGCTTCTCTTCGGAGTACCGGTTTATGCCGGCAAAGTGCCTGCATTTGCCCGGGACTTGCTTAAGGAAATCAAGGGCAAGGGAAAACCCGCAACCGCCGTGGTTGTCTACGGCAATCGTGATTATGGTGTTTCTCTTCAAACATTGACCAATCTCCTTCGCGGTAACGGGTTTGTTGTCGATTCTGCGGGAGCGTTCATCGGACAGCATTCATACTACGATTTTATACCGGTTGCCGTCGGCAGACCCGATTCTACGGACATCCAAGAGGCGCGGAAATTCGGGGCCGCAATCACATCGGGTTTACGACCTCTTGAAGAATCCGATATTCCAACGGAAATCGACATGATCAGCAAATCTGAGAGTGAAGGCCAAGTTCTTCCTTTTTATGATGAAAAAGAGTGTGTCGCGTGCGGTATCTGCGCCGAACACTGTCCTACGGGAATCATAGAAAAAGGGACCGGAAGATATGTCTCCGCGGATGCGATGGAAACCTGCTTGGGCTGTGCCGGTTGTATTCAGGCCTGTCCGAATGATGCCAGAAAGCTGAAACCATCATTAAAACAGCGATTTCTGTTGAAAATGGTTTTAGGAAAGCCTGTGAAAACACGAAGAGACCCGCTCTTTCTGGTGGGCACCTGAGCTCATCGATCAATCCGGCTGATTGATCAGTTCACGCGCGGCAATACCGACATCCGAGACAGGATCGAGGGTGTGCGACGTCTCGAGGTACTGTTCCGCCGGCTCAATCGCCCCGGTGCCGTTGTAGGCCACACCGGTCAGGAAGGTGATCATTTGCACCTGTTCGGTGTTCATATGCTTGTCGTTGAACGTAGTAAGGAAATCAGCCGCCTCTTCGTAGGCGTAGGTGTCGATCAAGAGTTTACCGGTAACAAAGAAGTAATCGAAGTAATAGTCGGCGGAGGGGTCCGGGCTTAAATCGGTCAACGAGTTGAGGGCTTCATCCGTCCGACCCATCATCATAAATGTATATCCCGTAAAGAAGAGCGATTTCTCTTCATCAACAGGATCGAATGCCGAATCGTATGCGTCTTGGAATACCGTCAATGCTTCAGCGTAGTCATTCTCTTCTAAAAGTTGTTTTCCCTCGTTGATCATTTCTTCTACATCGCCTTCAAACCAGGCAAGCGCGTCACTATCATCTTCTACCTCGGCCCCCCGGATACCGCCGGCGCTGTTCTGAGTCTGGTGCTCTCTCTTTCCGAATAAGGAGCGGATTTTGGAAGAGAGGATGGATCCGAGACCTGCACGCTTTTGTTGTCGTTGGGAAGTGAGAAGACGGTCCACCGCGTAGGTCCCTTCGCGGGAGAGGGTGATTGTTGCGTCAGGGCATCTCAGTTCGACAACGGCGTTCGGACCTAAGCGGACCGTATCGCTGTCGGTAATACTCTCTCCTATCGATACTGTTTGCCACTCATTATTTGAAAGACGACTGACCGCGCCCGAACAGTAATCGACAAGGAGTGTTTCCGCCGGCAGAGAAGTACGTAAGAGGGCAGCCATAAAGAGTACAAAAATGAAACGGGCAAAACGGATTGACCGCATGATCAACGAACCTCATCAACCATTATATTCCTAAGTGGGTAGAAAGTGCAACCGGGCACAGGGCAAACGGCCCCTCTATCGATTTGGCCGTCTAAGGCCACGGATCGATGATCTGCAGGCCTCCCGCTCCGTCGGCGGCTACGATAAAATCGCCGAAAGAATCGATTCCGTTCATTGGTCCGTCTCCTGTTTTAAAGCGGCCCACGGCAGTGGAACCAAGCACATTGCGCCGTTCGAGGAAAATGACGGACAGACCGTCTGACCCCCCTGCCGTGAAGCCGTAATCTCCGGCAATTGTTATATCGTAGACGGCAGGGGCGGATGTCGGTGCAACGGCTATTGTCCCTTCGTTGGAAGGGACCGACGGATTAGCAATGTTGACAACTGCTATCCCTGAATTAGTGCCTACAAACAGTGTTTCAGTATTGTAGGGGTAAATCGTATATGCCGTACCGACCGCCACGGAACCGATTTCTACGGGAACGTCCTTTTTCTGAATATCAAATACTGTCAATCCGCCTGTACCGTCCGCCAGATACAAATAGTCACCGGAAACAAAGAGACCTTGCGCGTCCGTTGTTGAAACAGATGTTTTTAAGGAGGGTGAGGTGACGTCTGCAATGTCGATTACCGCCAGCCCGGAAGAGCTGTCCGCGACGAAGGCGTAATCGCCGGCCACGCTGATATCGGAAGCCGTTCCGGAGGTATCATATGTCCCGCTTAATAAGGGAGAGGCGGGGTCCGATACATCGATGATTTTCAGACCGCCGCTTCCGTCAGCAAGAAAACAGTAATCCGCCGCTGTTGTTACAGCGAGTGCGTTCGTGGTAGAAAGCGAGCCGGTTTCTTGGGGAGCGGCAGTATTCGAAATGTCGATTGCCTTCAGCCCCGCGCTGCCGGTAGCAAGGTAGGCGTAATTACCCGACAAGCAGGTATCGTTTGCCGTACCGCTGCTTATCGAACGGGAGCCGACCGTTGCCGGGGCGGGGAGGTTGCGCAAATCAGTCACTTGTATGGTTCCTCCCGTACTCGAGAATTCGGTGGAATAGACATATCCGTCCGCTGCGGCAAACGTGTCCATCCAGGATGCCGAATATTCTCCGGCAAAATAGGGCCCTTCCGGATCGAGCATATCGACAATATAGATAGTGCCGCTGTTGTAGAAATAACCGTACCGGTTTTGTACCGAAAAATTGTCGCTTGATAGGAAAATATCGTTCTGTATACTTCCTGTTACGGCGGGTGCTGTCGGATTAGAGACATCGATTACTTTGAGATAGCCGCTGCCGCCGGAATTGCCGGTTACAGAGGCGTAATTGCCTTCGACCACTATCCCGAGAGGGGTCATCCCGAGCGCGCAGGAACCTTTTACGACAGGAGAGCCCGGATTCGATATGTCAAAAACAATCAGTTTTTGCTCACTTGCATCGTCATAGTAAACACAATAGAGATAGTTTCCTTCCACTGTGATCATGCCGCTAGTGATTGTGCCGGTTGCACTGATGATGTCTTGTCCTGAGTAGGTCGGTTCGGTGCCGGCATCATCCAGATAAGAGACATCGATCACGTCGATATTAAAGTCGGTTGCTGAAAATCCGCTCCAGTGCCCGCGAAAGAGGTAGATGTAGTCCCCTTTTACGGCGATGCTTTTCAGTTCACCGGAGGCAATATTGTCGTCGAAAATGTTATAGCCGTCATCGTCGCTGCTGGTTATGGTGTCCGTAAGCCCGAACGGATCGATATCGTAGATGTGGATACCTTCATGTCCTATATAATCATTATCGCCGCCGGCACCCATTAAGAAAACGTAGGAGTCCCCGAGTGCTATGTCTGAATAGGGGAGGTTGTTAATCCCTTCGGTTGCCGAGTAATCGTATTCGTTTACTACTTCGGGGTCTGTGGGATCGGAGAAATCGATAACGCGGAAGTTCATGTCACCGGCCATGCTGTAGCCGGTGGTACCGTTCAGCAGTAATTTCTGTTTCGGATTATTTGATATTGAAAAGTCGTCCACGGAAAGCGAACCGACGCTACCTGCGATTGCGTCGGCCGAATTCCTTGTTTGCCCCCATACCGCGCCGCTCTTACTGCTCCCCGCCATTGTCGGTTCCACCTTGTAGAAGTAGTTGGTCCCCGCGGTAATACCGGTATCGAGAAACTCCGTCTCGTCGATTTGACCGGAAAGATTGATAAACGTACCGTCGGCGGTTGTGGAGCGATAGACGATAAAATCGTCCCAACCGGTCACCTCGGGCCAGGAGAGCTGAATGGTAGTACGACCCCCTTCCACAGTCGGGGCAAGGGTGAATGGAGAGAGCGGTATGGCTTTTACCAGGTCGGACCAGTTATCGTCCCCTTCCGAGGAGTTGGACTTCAGTTTGAATCCGTGCACCGAACCGTTGGCAAGGCCCGCGACTGTATAGGTGCCGTCACTCGGATATGCCCCTATTTCGACTTCCGTACCGTTGCTTGCCGAGGGCATGGAGCCGTTCGTCGTATAGTAGAGAACATAACTCTCGGAGTAGGGGGCGTCGTCCCAGCTTAGCGTGACCTGCCCGTTTCCAGAACTCGCCGTTAAGGTGGGAATTCCCGAACCGCCGTCGAGGAGGGTGAGGTCGGTCTGCGAGACGTTTTCATTGTAGTCTTCCGCCGTGACCCGAACGATGATCGTATCGCTTAAACCGGAAGTGGAAAAACTAAAACCGAACGTTCCGTCTTCGTAGGTAAGATCTTCTCCTAGAGACGATGAGAGCACCTCGTAGGAAAGGCTTTTCACCTCGTCAAAGTCTTCCGTGTCCGCGTCATTAGCCGCCACTCCCTCCACAATGACCGTGGCCGCGTAGTAGCTCTCATTTTCCGGACTGGAAAACTCCACATCGGGCCCTGCCTCGTCGTCTTTTAGTTCGAGAGAATAGGTCCCTACATTTCCGTTCCAGTCTTCCGCCGTCAATTGTACCGTAATTTCTCCGTTTAAGCCCTTTGTATCGATGGTGGCGGTGAAACTGCCGTCGCTTGCAATGGTGATGGTCCCCGTGGTTCCGGTGCCCACAATTTCGTAGGTAAATGTGTTCACCTCTCCCGTGTCCCCTTTAGGAGTGACCGTATCGCTGACTGTGCCGGTGATAGTCACACTGTTGCTGTATGTTTTGGGAGGAACGGGGATTGTTATCGTCGGTTGCGCCGTGTCTTTGGCATGATCGATCATCGACTGTTCTATCGGGTTGGGGCAGGAAATCAGGAGGAGGACCGAGAAGAGGAGCAGGGCTGTTAGTCCGATGACGTGGCCTTTAGGACCTTTTTTCCGGGTATGACTCATCATTCTACCTCCTCATCTTCAAGAAAGATCACCGTCGTTTCTTCTATCTCCGCGGCCCGTTCACCGGTATCAGCCGAAACGGACGCTAAATAGGAATGTTCTTCAATCAGCTCTTTATCGATTGCTCCGGCCTGATCAAAATACTCTTTCGCCTCATCAAACTGCTCCATCGCGTAGTACGCCTTCGAGATATTCAGGAGCACCTTAGCGCCGATCGAACTATCGGCCCGTCCCCTTTCTTCCAGACCGGTAAGGACCGTGGTAAAACTGTCGACCGCCTGTCCATACGCGCCGCGCAGGTAGGAGATGTTTCCCAGATTGACGGCTGCACTCATATAGCCGTCATCGAGGGACAGCGCCTGTTTGAATGCGTTTTCCGCCTTCAGATACTGTTTAAATTGCGCGTACGCGATCCCAAGCCGGTTGTATGCCTTCTTGTTGTTCCGCTCTTCGGCGATCTTTTTATAGTCGGATACTACAGAGTCCACCAGTTTTCCTAAATCTTGTTGGAACAGAGATACAATCTGCTGCTTCTCACCATACTGAAGCCCCAAATCGGTCTCTTTCAGACCGACCGGTCTGTAGGTCTGCTGGGCCTCGCGGGTAATGTAGACACCCCGTTTTTCCGGCTGCTCATCGTACTGAGCGTATTCCTCCATCCCTTTCCGCCACGCTTCCAGAAAACTCCCCTTTCCGACCATCGTAATTTCGACCGGCACCCACAATTCGCCCTCGATATTGATGCTCATGTTGCGGTCCGGATGGACCTTTTCATAGTCGCGGGCCGGTACTTCGGTGTTGAAAGCGGCATAGATATGACCGGGCAGGGTGATGAATCCGCTGGTCACTCCGATTGTTTCCAACAAACTGCAGTAGAGAACGGTCAAATCGTCACAGTCGCCGGTAATCCGTTTCAACGTGTTGCGCGGAAGGCTCACCGAATCGACGATCATCGGATTTTCCTGCATTTCGGTAAACGGATTTCTAGGGTCGACCTGGTAGAGGCAGCCTAAGACATTCAACGCCTCAAAGACTTGCATCGCCTCCTGCAGGGTCCGGCTGAAACCGGCCACCAGCTCATCTTTGCACGCCTGTCGGATATAGCTGGTGTAGTTTCGCAGCGCGCTGTCGGCAGGGGTTATGAAAGAGGCCACCTTACGGTCGTCGTCCCATGTCAGGGCGGTTTTATCGTGCAGATCGTAGGTAACCGACCGGCGCTGCTCGGCTGCGCGTCCTTGGGAGCTATAGGTTACGATAATCTCTCCGGTGAGGGGGGTGACCCCTTCGATGCGGAACACTTCGTCATTAAAGGAAGCGAAGAGGTCCACTTCGGTTTCTTTTCCGCCCTCTATGGTTTCAATTGTGGCCGCGGGTGTCGGAGAATCCATATAACCGGATTGAAAGAAACTGATATTTACGTCTTTTATGGAATGCTTTGCCGTATTTTCGAGAATGATCGATCCGATCGGTTTTTTCGTGTAATAGCTCTGAAGGGCAGCAAAGAGCGAGGGGAGTTCCGCCTGTTTAAACTTAATGTCCCTGATAACCGCTTGAGGGCTGTCCGGATCTTTCCCAAAACGGAAGTGGGCGCCAAAGCCGATACCGAAGATAAACCCTTCAAAATCTTTTAAAACGGAAAGGGAGCCCATATATTTAACGTTCGGGTGGACTTCGATGCTGATATTATAGGAAGGATTGATGCAGAGTTTCCCTCCCGCTTGGACGAACCAGTTGGGAGAGGTGACGACCCCGCTCTCCGGTGCCAGGTTGGCGAAACGGGCCTGGGAATAGCCCCCGATCGCTTCCAGTCCTATCTCGAACGCTTTGGCGAAACGATGGGCAAACAGGACGCCCCCGCCTCCGTAGATGTGCATATGGTCCCAGACGGTCGGATTATCGGTATCCAACGAATTGAACTGCATAATGCCGCTTTCACCGGTAATTTGCAAAATCGGCAAAAAAGGGAGCGGCCAACGGATAATCCCGGAGGCCTGAAAGACATTAAATGAGTTTCCGTATTCGCTAAACGGCGTAAGCATCTGATATTCGGCGCCTATAGAGAGAGGAAACTGATAAAATTGGTTGTAGTTTTTTCTCGTGGTTTGTGTGTCTTGAGCGGCGGCACTGCCGATACCGGATAGGAGATACAAGATAAGCCCGGTACAGAGTAAGATTCTGTTTCTTTTTCGTTTGATCGAATTGATCATGCGTTTCCCCCTTCCATTGTCAGCTATAAAGAAAACTGTACCCGGAGGTTCTTTGAAATAAAATGGGCCGAAAGTCCTAGTCGGCTTCTTTTTGGAAAAAACGCATCAGTTGTGAGCGGTTGGTGACGTTTGTTTTTTTGAATATATTATAGAGGTGATTCTTAACAGTCTTAAAAGAGATATCCATCTCTTCCGCTATCTCTTTGTTGGTAAGCCCGTAGCAGAGCAGTTCTAAAACTTCCCTTTCCCGATTCGTTATTTCATACCGTTGAACAAAGAAGGAGGGAATAATCTCTTCATCCGAGGCCGGTGAAACTTCCACTCGGTTGAAAAAAAATTTAATGAAAAAATACTGAGCTATGCCATAACCAACGATAGATGCTATCCCTAAGAGAAGAAAAAAGGCAAAAAAACTGTGAGTAAGAGAATAAAATTTGAAAAAAAGGAGAATGAACAGAAGAAGTGCGATTGGAAGGAGAGCAATAGTATTGATGATAATGAGAGAAGAAAGCTTGATAGAGGTGAAAAAATCGATCTCACATTTTTTTATTTCTCGAGTAATACGGACCTGGTTTTTTCGAAAAATTATCACAATTCCAATGTAGAGACCGATACCGTGGAAAAAGGTGGAGGCGAGTATGATGAGTGAACCGATAATATACGTTTCCCGCTCGAATGTTCCTGTCAACAAAACCCCAAGTCCGACGATTATGCTTCCGACAATATTGAACAGCAGCAACACAATCAGAAAGAAGGAAGGAAGTGATTTTAACCGGTCAATATGACGAGTATCATGACGAATGGAGTGAAGAAAAGAAGTGTGGGTGATGATTGCTATGGAGGTGATGACGCAAAGTATCGGAATAACGATCAGTTCAAGTTGA